>NZ_QSBK01000017.1:0-1610 GCF_003465685.1 Collinsella sp. AF04-24 | reverse complement strand
TCAACTTCGACGGCATGATCAAAAGATCAATGCCGCCTCGTTTCAAGGCACCTTGCTCGCTCTGGCGGGTTTTCGCTCATATGACCCAATCCGCTGTCAAGAGCCACAATGGCCCCGCCGACCGCTTGCAATCGGTCGACGGGGCCTGCCGTTAACCCGTCCCGGTCCGCCCCGGCATGTCGTCGACGCCTTCGGCTCAGTCTCATATCCGCGGATACCGTTCTGTCGGCCCGCACTCCATTCCTTCGGCGGGGTTCCCCAAGTCTGTCGGGGCGCATGCGGAGGGCTCCGCGCGCACAGCGAAATAGGGGGTATCCCCGAAGGCCGCCCGGCTCGCCGGGGCGGGGGCTATGTCTATTCCGCGCCCTCCCGGCACATCACGCCGAGGGCCCGGAGCCACCTCACGAGCTCGGCCGCGGTGGCCGCGTTAGCCTTCGCCGCGGGCATGCCGCGGGCGAGCATCTCCTCGCGCCGCCGCAGGAGCCGCTCGGACCCCTTCCTCCCGTGCATCCTTATCTCGAGGGGCACGCCCGTGTCCCTTGGCATGAGCTTCGGCTGGTGCCGTGCCGCGGCGTAGCACCATGAACCCTCAACGGCCAGCTTCCTCACGAGCGCGTTGCCCGCACCGCTGATGCCTCCGAGCCGCACGGAGTCGCCGCTCGACCTCTGACTCGGCGCGAGGCCGAAATAGGCCGTGACCTGCCTTCCGGAGCGGAACCTCGTGAAGTCGCCGACCTCGGCCGAGAAGGCTGCGGCCAGCGCGAAGGCGCAGCCCTTGATCGACTGGAGGGCGGCCACCTCCGCGGCGATCGGGCTGGCATCCACGGCCGCCCTGTACTCGGAGAGCAGGTCCGCCCGGGCCTCCGCCGCGGCCTCGACCTCGTTCCTCAGGGCGGCGAGCGTCCGAATCCCGCCATCGTCCTCCGGCCTGACCTTGTCGAGCCACCTCAGGAAGTCGTAGGTCCAGTACTTCCTCGGTTTGCCGGCGGGCGTGGTGCCGCCGTAGGCGAACCCTCGCTTTGCGAGGAAGGCGAGCAGCCGCTGCTTGGCGGTCGCCAGGCGCGCGGTCGCCCCGTCGTAGGCGCCGGCGAGGTCCCTGATGCCCTCGACCTCGGGGGAGGGGACCCATACGGGGGAGATGTCGTGGGCGAGTATCGCCTTGGCCATCCTGGCGGCGTCGTTCCTGTCGCTCTTGGAGGCCGAGTCGGCGGCCGACCTGGGGATCTTCGAGACCGCGGCGACGACGCACTCGACGCCGAGCCCGGCGAGCTCCCTTTGCGGGGCGAAGCCGAGGTAGCCGCTCTCGTAGGCCGCGAGCGACGGCCCGGGGAACCCGTCCATCCACCCGGCGATCTCGCCCCAGGGGTTGCCGGGGAACCTCCTCGCCACGGCCTCGCCGGTGTCCGCGTCGAGGGCGCAGACGGTGGTCGACCTCAGGTGGACGTCCATCCCGAACGCGGTAGAATACTTTGGCATGGGAGCCTCCCAACCTCGTTGTGGCGCGGCTGCGCCTATGGCACTTCAGCATCATTGTCGCAGCCCCGACCCGCGGTCACGAGCGGGGGCTCCTATCTTTTCAGTGCCCTCGGATTGGGTCATAGTGTCTGTCG
>NZ_QSBK01000016.1:0-63453 GCF_003465685.1 Collinsella sp. AF04-24 | reverse complement strand
GGCTCCTATCTTTTCAGTGCCCTCGGATTGGGTCATAGTGTCTGTCGGTGCCATAACATCGGCATTTGTGTTGTTGGTAGAAGGCCTCTCATGGGTAGTCATTTAATGCACCAGTTTCTGTCGAGTCGGTGCGGTTCGATGGTTGCTCGTATAATGGTCTGCGTATGAACCGCAACCAAGGAGTTCCAGTTTATGGACCAGAGCCTTTTTAAATTCGACCTGATCGCCGAGGACCCGACCACGCACGCGCGTGCCGGCGTGCTGCATACCCCGCACGGCGATATCGAGACGCCGATCTTTATGCCCGTGGGCACCAAGGCAAACGTCAAGGGCATTCCCACCGAGACCGTCAAACAGCTCGGCGCGCAGATCGTGCTCGCCAATACCTACCACCTGTCCATGCGCCCCGGCGAGGACACCATCGCCGAGCTGGGCGGACTGCACAAGTTCATGAACTGGCACGGCCCCATCCTCACCGACTCGGGCGGCTTCCAGGTGTTCAGCCACAACGACGCCGTCAAGCTCACCGACGAGGGCGTGCGCTTTATCGTCAACGACTACGACGGTCGCCACGTGTTCTGGACGCCCGAGGACAACATGGAAATCGCCATGAAACTCGGCTCCGATATCTGCATGCAGCTCGACCAGTGCCCGGGCTATCCCGCCACGCGCGCCTACGTTGAGCGCGCCGTTGAGCTGTCGAGCATGTGGGCCGAGCGCTGCTATAAGGCGCATACCCGCGATGACCAGGCGCTCTTTGGCATCGTTCAGGGCGGCATGCACCTGGATCTGCGCCTGCGTTCGCTGCGCCATCTGGAGGAGTGCGGCGACTTCCCGGGCTATGGTATCGGTGGCTATTCGGTGGGCGAGGATCACGAGACCATGTTCGAGACCCTGGCGCCGCTCGTGAGCGAGTACATGCCCAAGCATAAGCCGCGCTACCTGATGGGTGTCGGCAACCCCACCACGCTCGTACGCGGCGTGGGCGTGGGCATCGACATGTTCGACTGTGTGCTGCCGACGCGCACCGGTCGCATGGGTACGGCGTTCTCCAGTGAAGGTCGCCTTAACTTCCGTAACGCGCGCTTTGCGCACGACGACGGCCCCATCGACCCCACCTGCACCTGCCCGGTGTGCACGGGCGGCTACAGCCGCGCGCTCATTCGCCACATGGTCACGCAGAAGGAGATGCTCGGCGGCATTTTGCTTTCGATGCACAATATCTACTACCTGCTCAACCTTATGCAGCGTGCCCGCCAGGCCATTATCGAGGGCCGCTACGGCGCATTCGTGAGCGATTGGATGAATAGTCCTGCCGCGGTGGATTACTAAGGGCGACAGACACGCTTGCAGAGCGTGGGCAACGGCAATGGTCGGGCGCCAGCCGGTCGTCACATTCGTTGACACCGGCTGCGCGACCGCTGACCGATAGCTTGCAAGTGCTTGATGCATCGTGGGTACCATACCGAATAGTTGATGCTCGGGCGGGTGTTTGACGCATAGCGTCGACCCCGCCCGTTTTTCTTTTTCTCGATAGGAGTACCCATGATTAAGAATGAGAACGTCGAGGGCGAGCCTGCCTACGACGAGACGTACCGCCGCGGCCCCGTGGTCATGCGCGGCCCCATGATTCCTAAGGACAACACCTACGCCAACCTGCTGGCGCCCGAGGAGTCGACTGACTGGCTGCACGCCGACCCCTGGCGCGTGCTGCGAATTCAGGCAGAGTTTGTCGATGGCTTTGGCGCACTTGCCGAGCTTGGACCTGCGGTGACTATCTTCGGTAGCGCCCGCACGCCCAAGACCGATCCGCTCTACAAGGCGGCGCGCACCGTCGGGCGCAAGATCGCGCAACGTGGCGTGGCGGTCATCACCGGTGGCGGCCCCGGCATCATGGAAGCGGCCAACAGGGGAGCAGCGAGTGTCAACGGCAAGTCAGTTGGCCTAGGCATTGAATTGCCGCATGAGCACGGGCTCAACAAATACGTGAACCTCGGCATGGACTTCCGCTACTTCTTTGTGCGCAAAACCATGTTCGTTAAGTACAGCTCGGGCGCCATCGTATTTCCCGGCGGCTTTGGCACGCTCGACGAGATGTTCGAGGTTCTCACGCTGGTGCAGACGCACAAGGTCAAGCGCATGCCGCTCGTGCTGGTGGGCAGCGAGTACTGGCAGGGCCTGTTCGACTGGCTCAACGGTCCGGTGATGGACGCCGGCATGATCAGTCCGCTCGATCCGGAGCTGGTGCACATCACCGACGACCTCAACGAAGCCGTCGACATTGCCCTGAGCGGACTGATGTAGGGTGCTGTGATTGTTGTTATAGTAATGAGAACGGTAAACTGATGCTATTTAACATCAGTCTGCCATCTAAACTGGGTATACTGATGTAAAAGACGAGGCGAGGAGGTCGCGTATGACTACTGCAACGGTTAAGCCCACGACGGTTCGCATCGAAGAGGGGCTCAAGGAACAGGCGACTGAGTTCTTGGATACGGTTGGTCTGAGTCTCAATTCGTATCTCAACCTTGCTGTTCGGCAGCTGGTAAATCAGCGAAAGATTCCTTTTGAGATCGTAGGAAGGGCGGAGGTGCCCAACGAGGCAACGAGGCGTGCCATGGTGATCGCCGAAGCTCATGAGTTGGGGATTCTGCCGGACGACAGCCCGTCATTCAATAACGCTGATGAGCTTATATCATTCCTCGATGAGGACTAGCGATGTTTGAGATTAAGGTCGAGGCTCAGTTTAAGGCGGATTACAAACGGACGATGCGCATCCATCCGCAGCTAAAAACCGAGTTTAAGGCGGCAGTCGCAGAGCTTGCGGCTCACGGCTCGCTTCCCGCGGAATATGGTGCCCACGAGCTCTCAAACCCGGGCGGCAATTACAACGGCCACATCGACTTTCATCTATCCGATGGCTTGGTCGATGTGGTCGTTATTTATTTGCCGCATAAGACTAATCCTGTGATCCGGCTGGTCAGAATGGGCTCGCATGAGGAGCTGTTCCAGGGTCCGCAGGGCTGATTGCTCGCTTATGATTCGCGGGGGAATAGGGATTGATTCGCGGCCGATTGGCCAAAAACGGCCCCTATTCCACCGTAACTGTTGGAGACATCCCGTTCGTGGCTGCGACCTCCGGTTCTCCTCTTCGCTGGATTTCGCTTAAAAGCTCGGCTGCAACTTCGCTGCTTTTGAAACGGATGCTGCAGTCCTCTTTCTTAGGAAAGGCCAGTAATGGAATAGTTCCGTACCAGACGGTTTCCTCGTCAATTACTGACGCGCACAGGCGCCCTTCGGCTTTGATGGAATAGTCGACGTTCATCTCGGTAAAAATCGCTTTCACGTCATTGTGCGGAGTCGAGGCAATTGAAATCTCAAGGGCAATCCCACGGGCGGCGGCGCCTGTGAGTACGGCAGCGAGCTTTGCGAGGCATGCAGCGGATGCGTAGGGCGCGGCAATAAAAATGCTTTTCATTGCGCGCGCGATGTCATCCGCTAATGCCTCCACGGCTGTTGCCGGCCTAACGAGGATGTTTTGATCGGCCCGTTTGTTGTCATTTGCTGCAAAGACTTCATACCCCAGCTTGGCGTAGGTCTTGAGTCTCTTCTGGTACATGCGCGCGAGCATGGGTATCGACAAATCAACATAGTCGAATATCTCAACCCGCTGCTTGCCCTCGTGACTTCTATGTAGTCTGCCTGCCTGCTGCGTTATGCTGCCGTCCCAAGATATCGGTGTGGCAATGAGCAGAGTGTCAAGGTAAGACAGGTCGAAACCCTCGCCCAGAAGGCCTTCGGTTGCGATGATAATTCGATGCTCATGCTCGAAGCCGGGAAGGCTGTTCAGTATTGCCTTTCTTTCTTTGGCGTCGATTTCTCCGGTTAAGAGTATAGGTTCGTGTCCGCGGCTTTGAAGCAGTCTACATAGCTCTTCGGCATGTTTTTTCCTTTTGGATAGCACAAGCGGATGTCGACCGTTTGACGCGGTCTCGAGGGCATCGTCGACAATTGCTTTGTTTCTCTCTGTGTGCGCACACAGGAGATCGAGAACTTGATTAAAGGACGCCCCTGGTTCGTAGGCGGGTAGTCGAACTCCGGTAAAACGCGGCCTAATAACGCGCTGAATTCCCTGTTGGATTGCTTGCGTTTTTGGATCAATGACATGGCGAAGCGGGCCGCAGAGCATTGAGAGTGCTCGCGTGAGTCCGTCCGAGCGTTCAGGCGTCGCGGAAAGGCCGTATACATATTTGGCTGGAGCGGACTTGAGCACAAGCTCAAGCTGTGGCGCGGCCGCATGGTGACATTCGTCACAGATGATGAGACCGTAATCGCGAACGAGCTCCTTGGCTATTGGTTCTCCGGTCTGGGGGTCCTTGCCGGACAGAGACTGGAATGAAGCAATGTCGATGAGACGGCTTATGGTGGTCTTGCCGCCTCCGATTTGTCCAATGAGTGGAGGCTGCCTTTTGCTGATTCGTCCTTTTGGGGTTCGGACGGGCTCCCTGTTGTCCGTGATGTCGAGAAAGCGTTCGAGCTGGGATTTCCATTGGGCAATGAGCGCAGTCTTGGGAACGATGACGAGCGTTGGAAGACCGATGGCAGCAATAAGATAGGCTCCAATGACGGTTTTGCCGAAACCCGTCGGTGCAGACATGATCCCGTCTTCATAGCCGAGCATCTGTTCAGCGGCAATTTGCTGTTCAGGGCGAAGCATCCCTTTAAATGCCATCCCAATTGGATTGCCCGATACGCGCTTGTCTGAATAGTGGGCAGCAACGCCGGCTTCTTGAAGCAGACGCTCAAGTTGAGCCTTGCAGCCTCTGGGGATCGCGACGCAGCCATCTCTAAGTTCGCTGAGGTCTATGTAGCGCGGTTTGCCGAATACTGATTGATGCATTGATTGCGCGCGAAAGAATTCCGGGTTGGCAAATGTTGCAAGCCTGCGGACTTCCATTTGGGCTGCCGGGCTCAGTGATTTTTCGGTAATGTAGAGCATATCAGCTTGCGTGACGGGTAGCGATGGCGGGAAGTCCCGCTGCGTGAGCGGAAGCCGCTTTCGCGGCCTCTGGGAATGCGGTGCGGCGGTGTTTGCCGCCACTGCAGCTGATAATCCATACGGTCTATTCTCGATGCTTTCGAGCAAACTTTTCACCGTCACGCGCGGGATCAACTGGATTTGCGAAAGATAAAGCCATTGATCGGGAAAGGGGTCAAATTGCTCGTCAACAAATACGCTGTTTCCTTCTCGCTGCGCTTTTCCTTGAAAGGGCAGCGCTATGAGATTTCCGAAGCCACCCTCAGGAATGGTGGACTGCGCGGGCATCATTCGGTCAAAAGCTTCGAAGGTGATTGTCTTGTTGAGCATCGCCGCCTCGGCGATAAGGCTGCTTCCAAAATCTCTTGCAGTCTTTGCGCTGGTGAGCTCTAGGAAGAAAAACCAGACATGTGCGCCGTTGCCTGATCTCGATCGCTCAACTGCAGCATCGATTCCATGGCTTTTTGCGACAAGCCGAATGGCGTTTGCCGCTTCTTTCCAATCGGCTCCGTCAAAATCAATGACCAGAACTTTTGTGTTGCTGTCACTGTCGAGAACATACTGACCTATGACGTCTCGGAGCCTGTCGTCGCTGCCTTTGAAATGGTCAATGATCGCGGCATTGCTCAACTCGGGGAAGACGCGGCTGCCGCATTCCGCGCATTTGACTCTCTGATGGCTCGCTTTGGGACAAATGCCCGGTTTCCACTCATTTGCGCAGGCAGGTGTATAGCCGATACCCCCGTCTTTTCTGCGGTACCCATGGGCGTAAACATCTTTGCGGCCAGTAAAGAGATTGCGAAAGAGCTCGAGTTTTTCGCGCGCTGAACTCGTGCTGGTGACGAGGCCCTCAACCTGCGCTCGCTTGTCGAAAGATTTTCCGGCTTTCTCCCATTCTTCGAGCGTTGCGTAGCGGATGTCTGGGCCGTTGCTGCAGATGACGATTTGGCTGTGCGGCTCCGATACGTGAGAGACTGCTTCCTTGAATTGGAATAACGCGCCCCCGATGAGGGCGTATTGATGCGTGACGGTGCTCATGTAAATGCCGTTCTTCTCATGGTCCATTGAGATGAGGGTACGTTATTTTGGTTTTTTGGGCGCTCGATTCCGATTTAGGTTCGGTGATAGTGGAATGCGACTCCGTGAGTGGTGTTCAGCTGGTGTCAAAATGTGCGGCGGCTGTTGCTGAATGGGTTTGAGCGGCTATGAGGCGGGCTGGAGACCCCGGGAGCCGCCCTCGAATAGACCCTGTGGGCAAAAAATGGCAAATATGAGTACTGTTGTTGGGGTAGTATCATATCATCTTGAACGTATTTAAGACCAATCGGCCGAAATTTGATATAACCAACCCTCTCGACATGGCGATTCGGGACTTTATGACGCTCGGAATTGGTGGAAGACGGCATATTCAGCCAGATTTCGCTGTTACTAAACTGGTAACAGTACTCATATTTGCCATTTTTTGCCCAGAGGGTATCGCAAGGGGGTTGGACAAAGCATCGATCGCCGCCAATTTCTCGATTGGCTGGTTGGGCGGCAATGAAGTTGCGGCGTAATGGGAAGCGGTTCGCGGCTTTTCGGCTCAAGCGGTCACCGTCCCGCCGCAACTCTTAAAGCAACGCCGGCGCGCTTTGAGTTGGGGCGTGCCGGCGTGACGGCTTTGCTGGGGCTGGTTGCACCATGGCTGTTCGACAGCCCCGACAGGTCCGATCTTGTCGGACTGGTCTGTTAGCGTTTAACGTTTGCCCAGATAAAACCTGCCAAAATAAATCTGTCCCTAATTGGCAGGTTGGTAGCGGGGGCAATAGCTGATGGCGATGGCGTCGACGCCTACGTGGGTGGCGATGGTGCAGCCGATGGGGCCGGTGCCGGCGTCTACGTAGTCCTGGCCTGCGAGTGCTTCGTTGACAAGCTCCTGCTCCTCGGCGGCGCCGGTCGTGAGCACGCGCACGCTCGAACCCGGGTGTTCAGCCAAAAACGCGAGGCAGTCGGCCATGGTGTTGGCGACGATGCGCTTGGCGCCGCGGCCCTTTTTGATGACCTTGATCTCGCCCGATTTCCACTCCGGCGAAACGGCCAGGCGAATGTTGAGCATCTGCGTGAGGTGGCCGGCGAGCTTGGGCGCGCGGCCGTTCTTAACGAGGTTCTCGAGCGTGCGAGGAATCAGCAGCAGGTGAGCGTCGGGCAGGGTCGCGCGGATCTGCGCCTCGGTCTCGTCCAGGCTGCGGCTGTCCTCGCGCATGGCGAGCGCGTACTCCACCAGCAGGCCCTCGGCGCCCGAGCCCGTGCGCGAGTCGATGCAGCGCACGTCGAGCTCGTGGGTGTCGGCCACCTGGCGCGCGTTGGAATAACAGGCGGACCACTCGCTGCACAGCGAGATAAAGATCGCGCTATCGTGGCCGTCGGCGCGTACGCGGTCAAAGAGTGCCTTGAACTCGCCGGCGCTCGGCTGCGAGGTGTGCGGCAGCTGCTCGGAGCCGGCCATGCGGGCGACGTACTCCTCGGCGGTAATCTGCACCTGGTCGAGCAGGTCCTCGCCCTCGATAATCACATGCAGCGGAATCACGTAAATGCCGAGCTCTTGGGCACGGGCGGGGGAGATGTCCGACGTGGAGTCGGTTATGATGGCAAAAGACATAATTGCACCTTTCGTTGGGGCGCGGCAGCGCCGCCTTCTGAAAGCAAAGTGCGACAAGTATAGTGGAGTTGCTCTACATTGCTAGGTTCAATTGTTGAATAGTCAACAGTTTGAAGCGGTGGTGTGGAAATCATCAACTGGGGAAGAAGGGTGCCGATGGCGGCATTGCAACTTTGCGAGCGGCCGGTTGTGCTGTTCGATTTTGACGGCACGGTGGCCGATACGGGTCGGGCAGTGATGACCTCGACGCGCAAGACGCTGGCTGCGCGCGGGTTTTCGGAGACGCAGATGGGTGATCTGCGCCGCATGATCGGGCCGCCCCTGTGGAAGAGCTTTCACGACTTTTACGGCTTTTCCCGCGAGGAGTCGCTTGTGGTGGCCGACGAGTACCGCGCCTTTTTTGATGAGCTGGGACCGGAGGAGTACCCCGTGTTCGATGGGATTCCCGAGCTGCTGGATGAGTTGGCCGCCCGGGGCAAGCGTATGGCCGTGGCGACGTCACGCATGGAGGCCAAATGCATCGACATGGTGCATGAGCTTGGTCTTTCTCAGTTCGAAGCCGTGGTTGGCATGAATCCGCCGCAGGGGCGCGAGACCAAGGCCGATTCGGTTCGCGATGCCCTGGCGGCGCTCGGCGCGACGGCGGACGATGCCGTGATGATCGGCGATCGCTTTAACGACGTCGAGGGCGCGCACGCGATGGGCGTGCCGTGCATCGGCATCTATTCGGGCGCGGCGGCGCCGGGTGAGCATGAGGCGGCGGGTGCCGATGCAGTGGTGCACTCGGTGGCCGAGCTTGCTAAACTTTTCTCTATCTAGGAACTAAATGTGAGGGGCGGGTACGCTTGCCGCTCATTGGTAAGGAGGCAGTCTATGAATCAGGTGGAGCAGAGCGTCGCTGAGTATGTCGACGAGGTCTGGGAAGATGTCGTCGCCGATATCGAGCAGCTGGTGAGCTATCCGTCCGTGGCAGTTTCTGCCGATGCAGAGCCCGGCGCGCCGTTTGGCCGCCCGGTCCGTGACGCGCTCGACTGTGCGCTCGGCATCGCGCAGAAGCTTGGCTATCAGACGAGCGACGACGAGGGCTATGTGGGCATTGCCGATATCCCTGGCCGCGGCGACAAGCAGCTCGCGACCATCTGCCACGTGGACGTGGTGCCCGCCGGCCCGGGCTGGAACACCGACCCGTTTGCGCTGGAGCGTCGCGAGGGCTGGCTGCTCGGCCGCGGCGTTATCGACGACAAGGGTCCGGCGGTGCTGTCACTCTACGCCGGCGCCTATCTGCTCAAGCACGGCATTACCCCGCGCTATACTTTCCGCGCGCTGCTGGGCTGCGATGAGGAAGTGGGCATGTCCGACGTTCACCATTATCTGGAGAACCACGCAGACCCCGACTTTTTGTTTACGCCCGATGCCGAGTTTCCGGTCTGCAATGCCGAGAAGGGCCAGTTTGGGGCGACGTTCGTGAGTCCCAAGATCGACGGCGGGCGCATCGTGTCGTGGAGCGGCTCCGAGGCGAGCAATGCCATTCCGTCGCAGTCCATCTGCGAGCTCGCGATTGCCGCCGATGAGCTGCCGGCGCCCGTTGAGAACGCCGACCGCCTGGAGATCACGGCGCTTGATAACGGGCATGCGCAGATTTTCGCCCACGGCATTGGCGGTCATGCCTCGATGCCAGAGGGAACGATCAACGCCGTCGGGCTGATCGTGGCGTATCTGCGCGAGGCCGAGGACGCGTTTGGTGCACGCGACGAGCGCCTGCTGACGCCTGCCGAGCACGAGTTCGTCAAGTTCCTGGCCTTTGTGCATGCGGACGCCTATGGTCGCGGCCTGGGTATCGATGCGACGAGTCCGGCGTTTGGCCCGCTTACCTGCAGCCCCGGTGTCATTCGTGTGGCAGATGGCCACATTGAGCAGGTCATCGACGTGCGCTTCCCCGATAGCACGAGCGCCGATACCATCCGTGAGCAGCTCGAGCCGCTCGTGGGCCGCTTTGGCGTGACGTGCCGCGTGGGTCGTACAAAGGTGCCGTTCTCGGTCTCTGCCGACGACCCGGCCGTGAAGGCGCTCATCGATACCTACAACGAGTTTACGGGCAAGCATGCAGAGCCCTTTGCCATGGGCGGCGGCACGTACGCGCGCAATTTTGCCCGCGCCGTCTCGTTTGGTCCCGAGGAGACTGGCCTGGAACTGCCCGCATGGGGCGGCCAGATGCACGGCCCCAACGAGTGCGCCAGCGAAGAACAGCTCAAGCAGGCGCTCAAGATCTATATCGTGGCGATCCTTCGCCTCAACGAACTCGAGCTCTAGGGCTTCCCCAGGCACCCGACCTTGCCCCTCAAACCGTCGCTTGCGTACCAAAGTACGCGGCGCTCCTCTTTCGGGGCAATCTCGGGCACCTGGGAAACCCCTATATCTCGCTTGGGGTTACGCGGTATTACCAGCCCGCGTAGCAGCTCATCTCGGAATGAGAGTGGATAGTCTGCCGTTTTTGGCCTGTGTACAGGCTCAAAGTGGGAGATTATCCACTCTCGTTATTTGAGTGTCCAATAATCCTCGCTCGCTGGGGTGGTCGTTTAAGAACGTCCCCAATGACTACTTTGTAAAAGGCGGGTCATGCTTGGCGGCGGGTTTGTTATTCGTTTGTAAAGCCGAGCCGCGCTTGCGGTAAGGGCCTATCAAATGCCCGTAAGAAACCGCAGTTGGCGCAGCCGCTGCCCGGTCGGGGCCGTATCGTTCCTTTCAGCAAAGCGGGCAGGGTGCCCGCGAGTCGCATGTATGAAAGGAAGATCATGCTCGATCAGGCTTATTCTCGTCGTCAGTTCCTCGGCCTCGCTGGTGGTCTTGCCAGCATCGTCGGTCTCGGTCTCGTTGGTTGTGGCGGCTCCGGCGCATCCGACGCCGCCGCCAAGGGTAGCGCCGCCGCCGAGTCCGTCTCCGGCGAGGTGACCTACGACGGCGCCTCTTCGTTCCAGGCTCTCGTCGAGGCCGCTGCCGAGAAGTTCATGGATGCCAACCCGGACGTCTCCGTCTCTGGCTCGGGTAACGGTTCGGGCAAGGGCCTGACCGCTGTCGCCGCCGGCACCGTCACTATCGGTAACTCCGACGTCTTCGCCGAGACCAAGCTCGAGGCCGACCAGGTCAAGAACCTCGTCGACCACGAGGTCGCCGTCGTGGGCATGGGCCCCGTCGTCTCCAAGAACGTCAAGGTCGACGACCTGTCCCTCGAGCAGCTCAAGGGTATCTTCTCCGGCCAGATCACCAACTGGAAGGAGGTCGGCGGCGACGACGCCAAGATCGTCGTTCTCAACCGCAAGGCCGGCTCCGGCACCCGCGCCACCTTCGAGGCCGCCGTCTTTGGCGACGAGGCCGTCGACTTTAAGGGCGACGCCGAGCTCGACAAGTCCGGCGATGTCCAGACTCAGATGGGCAGCACCGACAATGCCATCTCCTACCTCGACTTCTCGCACTTCGACGACTCCAAGTTCAACGCCATCAAGGTCGAGGGCGTGGAGCCCAAGAGCGCAAACGTCACCGACGACTCCTTCAAGATCTGGGCGACCGAGCACATGTACTGCTCCAAGGACGCCGACGAGGCCACCAAGGCCTTCCTGGAGTTCATGCTTTCCGACGACGTCCAGGGCAAGCTCGTCGAGGAGCAGGGCTTTATCCCCGTCTCTGCTATGAAGGTCGTCAAGGACGCCAGCGGCAAGGTCTCCGCTAAATAAGTAATCGCCCCGGAAAGGTTTGCAATGGCAAAACAGCTGCCAAAGCGCGACCTTGAGAACGTGGGCCTGGGCGTCACGGGCGCGTGCGTAGCGCTCGTGACGCTTGTCGTTGCCGCGCTCATCTTTATGGTCGCCCAAAAGGGCCTCTCGGCTTTTCTCAAGGACGGCGTTTCGGTCGTCGAGTTCTTCACCGGCACCAAGTGGGACCTGGCCAACACAGCCGAAAACGGCCTGCCCTACACCGGCGCCCTGCCCCTGATCGTCACCTCGTTTGCGGTCATGGTGCTCTCCACGCTCATCGCGCTGCCCATCGCCATCGGCTCTGCCATCTTTGCGGTCGAGATCCAGCCTAAGTTTGGCTCCAAGGTCTTTCAGCCGCTTATTGAGCTTTTGACCGGCATTCCCTCGGTCGTCTTTGGCCTGATCGGTTTTCACGTGGTCGTCGGCCTTATGAAGAGCGTTTTCCATGTGAGCACGGGTCTGGGTATCTTGCCCGGCGCTATCGTGCTGGCAGTCATGATTCTGCCGACGATGACCACGCTTTCGGTCGATGGCCTGCGCGCCGTGCCCGATAGCTACCGCCAGGGTTCGCTCGCGCTGGGCTACACCCGCTGGCAGACCATCTGGCACGTGGTGCTCAAGTCCGCCATGCCGTCGCTCATGACCGCAGTCATCCTTGGCATGACCCGCGCCTTTGGCGAGACGCTCGCCGTGCGCATGGTCATTGGCGGCATCGAGGCCATGCCGACGTCGCTGCTGTCGCCGGCGTCTACCATCACCACCACGCTCACCACGTCCATGGCGGTCTATGCCGAGGGCTCGGCCCAGGACGACGTCCTGTGGGCGCTCGGTCTGCTGCTGATGGGCATGAGCCTCATCTTCATCTTGATCATCCACCTTATCGGCCGCAAGGGGGCGAAGGCTCGTGGCTAGCACGCGCATCCACATCGACGAGGCGAGACTCGGGCTTGTCCAAAAGCAGGACCGCATCGCCACGGGCGTGCTGACGGCGATTGTCGCCATCGTCATGCTTATCGTCGTCTCCATGGTGGCCTACATCCTGTTCGAGGGTATCTCGACGCTGTTCCAGCCGGGCTTTCTCACGCAGCCCGCACGCGCCAACGGAACGCAGGGCGGCGTGCTCTACCAGCTGTTCGACTCGTTCTATCTGCTGCTGATCACCCTGATCATCTCGGTGCCCATCAGCCTGGGCGGCGCGGTCTTTTTGGTTGAGTACGCGCCCGATGGGCCTATTCGCGACATCGCCTCGACCGCCATCGAGACGCTGTCCTCGCTGCCCTCCATTGTCGTAGGCATGTTCGGCTTTCTGGTGTTCTCGGTGCAGCTGGGCTGGAAGTACTCCATCATCTCCGGCGCCGTCGCGCTCACCATGTTCAACATCCCCATCCTGGTGCGCGTGATTCAGCAGGCGCTCGAGGACGTGCCGCAGGCCCAGCGCGATGCATGCCTGGCCATGGGCCTCACTCGCTGGGAGGCCACACTGCACATCCTGATTCCCGAGGCCATGCCCGCCATCGTGACCGGCATCGTGCTTTCGGCCGGCCGCGTGTTTGGCGAGGCCGCGGCGCTGCTCTTTACCTCGGGCATGAGCTCGCCGGTTCGCCTGAACTTCTTGAGCTTTAACCTGTCGAGCCCCACCTGCGCCTGGAACGTGTTCCGTCCCGGCGAGTCGCTGGCCGTGCACATCTACAAGATCTATGGCGAGGGCAGCCCCGAGGCCCAGCAGATCGTCTGGGGCACTGCGGCACTGCTGATGATTTGCGTGCTGCTGTTTAACGTAGTCGCCCGTATCGTGGGCAAGCAACTGGCAAGGAGGATGACGGCCGAATGAGCGAGACGAATGCGACGCCCGCAACCGAGGCGGCCACGTCCGACACCCCCCAGGACTTTCTGTCGAGCGTGGGGGAGAGCGAGAGGCGCGTGCGCGTGAGCGGCAAGGCCGTGAGCGACGAGGTCGTGCTCTCCGCCAAGGACGTCAACGTGTACTATGGCGACCACCATGCGCTGCACAATACGTCGCTCGACTTCCACAAGGGTGAGATCACGGCGCTCATCGGGCCTTCGGGCTGCGGCAAGTCGACCTTCTTGCGTAGCCTCAACCTGATGAATCGCGAGATTCGCCGCTGTCGCGTGGAGGGCGAGATCAACTACCGCGGGCGCAACGTGAACACCAAGACCGAGAACACGTACGAGCTGCGTCGCTCCATCGGCATGGTGTTCCAGCAGCCAAACCCCTTCCGCAAGTCCATTCGCGACAACATCACCTTTGCGCCCAAGCGCCACGGCATCACCGACCGTGACGAGCTCGACCGCATGGTCGAGGAAAGTCTGCGCGGTGCCGCGCTGTGGGACGAGGTCAAAGACAAGCTCGACAAGAGCGCCTACGCGCTTTCGGGCGGTCAGCAGCAGCGTCTGTGCATTGCGCGCACGCTGGCGCTCAACCCCGACGTAATCCTGTTTGACGAGCCCTGCTCGGCGCTCGACCCCATCTCGACGCTGGCGATCGAGGACCTCATGTCGTCGATCGTGGCCGACCGCGCCATCGTCATCGTGACGCACAACATGGAGCAGGCGTCGCGCGTGTCCAACCGCACGGCGTTTTTCTACATGGGCGATATGGTCGAGTACGACGAGACCGACGAGATTTTCCAACGGCCCAAGGATAAGCGGCTGAATGATTACCTCACCGGCATGTTCTCCTAGTCCGGGACATGCTTGAGGCCCGCGGCGGCCACGGTTGCCGCGGGACTGATTGGAGAGGCGGGTCATCTCTTGCGGGAGATGGCCCGCCTTTTTGTGTTGTTCACGTCCTTCGACCTGCCAAAAAGGGACAGGTTTATTGTGGCAGGTTAACGTTTTACCATGGAGCGTGCTCGGAGCGCCCTGACGTTTGCCCAGATAAAACCTGCCAAAATAAACCTGTCCCTTTTTGGCAGGTTTTGGGGTGGGGCTCGCTGCTATCATGGACAACGTTGAATTTCTACGAAGGAGCAGGGCATATGGCGATTCTTTTGGGATGCGATTCCGTCAGCCTAGAGTTTCCCACCAAGCATATTTTTAATAGCGTAACGCTCGGCGTGGGCGAGGGCGACCGTATTGGTATTGTCGGCAAAAACGGCGACGGCAAGTCGACGCTGCTGAGTGTACTCGCCGGCACGCTGGAGCCCGACGACGGCCGCGTGACGCATCGCCGCGGCACCACGATCGGCCTGCTCGGCCAAAAGGACAACCTGGTCGATACCGACACCGTGCATCATGCTGTCGTCGGTGACACGCCTGAGTACGAGTGGGCCTCGAGCCCGCGTACACGTCAGATCCTCGCTGGCCTTATTAGCGATGTGCCCTGGGAGGGCATGGTGGGCGAGCTTTCGGGCGGCCAGCGCCGTCGTGTGGACCTCGCGCGCCTGCTGATCGGTGACTACGACGTGCTCATGCTCGACGAGCCCACCAACCACCTGGACATGCGTACCATCAACTGGCTTGCACGCCATCTTAAGGCTCGCTGGCAGCGCGGCCAGGGCGCCATGCTCGTGGTCACGCACGATCGCTGGTTCTTGGACGAGGTCTGCACTAGCATGTGGGAGGTCCACGACGGCCAGGTCGACCCCTTCGAGGGCGGTTACTCCGCATATATCCTTCAGCGCGTGGAGCGCGACCGCATGGCCGCGGTTACCGAGGAGCGCCGTCGCAACATGGCGCGCAAGGAGCTTGCATGGCTGAGCCGTGGCGCCCAGGCCCGTTCCACTAAGCCCAAGTTTCGCGTGGAAGCCGCCCGCGAGCTGATCGCCGACGTGCCGCCCGTGCGCGACGAGCTGGAGCTCAAGCGCCTCGCCGTGAGTCGCCTGGGCAAACAGGTCATCGACGTGATCGACGTGGACGCCGGCTATGCCGATACCGACGGCGCGCCCAAGCAGGTGCTCTCCGATGTGACCTGGCTTATCGGCGCGGGCGACCGCTATGGTCTGCTGGGTGAGAACGGCGCCGGCAAGTCGACCTTGCTCGACGTGATTCAGGGCAAGATCGCGCCCCTGCGCGGCCGCGTGAAGATCGGCCAGACGGTGCGCTTTGGCGTGCTGTCGCAGCAGCTCGAGGAGCTCGAGCCCTACATGGGTGACACGATCCGCGAGGTTCTGAGCAACTATAAGAAGTATTATGTCATCGACGGCAAGGAGACCTCGCCCGAGAAGCTCTGCGAGCGCCTGGGCTTTACGACGCAGCAGCTCTGGAGCCGCATCGGCGATCTTTCGGGCGGCCAGCGCCGTCGCCTGTCGCTGCTGCTGACGATCCTGGACGAGCCCAACGTGCTTATCCTGGACGAGCCCGGCAACGACTTGGATACCGACATGCTGGCGATTGTCGAGGACCTGCTCGACGGCTGGCCGGGCACGCTGATCCTGGTGACGCACGACCGCTTCTTGATGGAGCGCGTGACCGACCAGCAGTGGGCGCTGCTTGACGGTCATCTGACGCATATGCCCGGCGGCGTCGACCAGTACCTGCGCCTGTGCAACGCTACTGCCGAGGGCGAGCCCGTGGGCGCGCCGAGCGCCAAGACCGGCACGTTCGACACCGGCGCCGCAGCGGTTGCAGCCGAAAAGCCCAAGTCGAGCGGCCAGCCCAACGGACTTTCCAATGCCGAGCGCCAGAAGCTCCGCCGCGAGGTGAGCTCGCTCGAGCGCAAGATGGAGACGCAGCGCGCCCGCGTGGAGGAGGCCGAGGCCGCCATGGCCCAGGTCGATCCCACCAACTACACGGCGCTGGGCGAACAGCAGGCAAAGATCGACGAGGCCCATGCCGCCATGGACGAGCTGGAGATGGCGTGGCTCGAGGCGAGCGAAAAGCTCGAGGGCGAGGAGTAGGCGAGGATGATCAAGGCCGCGTTTTTCGATATCGACGGCACGTTGCTGAGCTTTAAGACCCATCGGATTCCGGCGTCGGCGCAGCAGGTGCTCGACAGCTTTCATGAGCAGGGGATTGCGTGCGTGATCGCCACGGGTCGCCCGACCTATCAGATGCCCGATTGGCTGTTCGATCTTGGTTGGGATGCGTACATCACGCTTTCGGGTCAGCACTGTTTTGATGCCAAGGGCGTTTACCGCAGCTGCCCGATCGATTCGGACGACGTCGCGGCGATTGTGGACCAGGTGGCGCAGGGGCGCTATGACTCGCTGTGTATGCAGGGCGAGAACTCGTTTGTGAACCGCCTGTCCGAGCGCGTGGTGACGGCCGGCAGCAACGCGGGGATTGTCTACCACGAGGAACCGTTTGAGCATGCCTTCGATGCGCCGGTCTACCAGTTCTGCGCCTTTGTGGACCCTGCCGACGAACATATCGTGACCGACGCGGTGTCGCATTCTCTCACTACGCGCTGGTGTGATTTGTTCTGCGACATTATCCCTGCCAACGGCGGTAAGGACCTGGGTGTCGCGGCGACGCTGGAACGCCTGGGTGTCGACGCGAGCGAGGCGATTGCCTTTGGCGACGGCGAGAACGACCTGTCGATGTTCTCGGCCGTGGGCACAAGTGTGGCCATGGGCAACGCGCAGGAGACCGTGAAAGCTGCAGCGACCTATGTGACGACCGCCGTGGATGACGACGGCATCTACAACGCCGCCAAGCACTTTGGGCTGATGTAACTGCGGGCCGGCACCCGGCGCCTGGGGACACTCCTTGCGGGGCGTCCCCATTTTGTTTTCGTCCCGCACGTTTTGTGAAACACGGCTAACTTTTAGGCAAAGTAGTAAGACATGGGCAACTTTTGCGGTAAAGTAAATCAAGCAAAAGTATCCAAAGGCTAACTAGAAGCCATCGCGAAAGGCGGCCCATGGCCCTGCGTGAATCCGGAGAAGACTATCTCGAATCGATCTACGTTCTATCGGAACGTCAGGGCATCGTGCGCTCGATCGACGTTGCCGAATACTTGGGCGTAACCAAAGCAAGCGTCTCTAAAGCCATGGCGGCCTTGGAGAGCACCGGCTACGTGGAGATGGGCAAACGCGACGTGCATCTGACGGAACGCGGTCTTGAGGTTGCCCGTCAAATGTGGGAGCGCCACTGCTTTTTCGTGGGGCTGCTGGAGGATGCGGGTGTTTCGGCTGAGGTCGCGTCGCAAGAGGGCTGCCACATGGAGCACTGCCTGAGCGAGGAAAGCTTTGAGAAGCTGAGGGCGATGCTGGGACGGGACAGCGACCGGGACCAGTAGCCCCGCCAACCAAGTCCAACTCAGACAAGGAACCCCGCCAGCAAGCGATGCCCAAGAACCGCCAGCAACGTTACCGCAGGCCGGGACCGGGCTTGGTTTTTGAAAACACTCCGCAGACCAGAAGCGCCCCCGTTCGTAGCTCCGAAGGAGCAGAACGGGGGCGCTTCATTGGTCGAGGACGTTTTCAAAACCAAGCCCGGTCCCGGCCGGAGGGACCACAGGCGCTACAGGTTCTTGACACCCATCGCGCGCATGGCGTTCAGGATAGCGATGATCGCCACGCCTACGTCGCCAAAGACGGCAAGCCACATATTGGCGATACCCAGCGCTGCCAGCACAAGGATCAGCAGCTTAATGCCCAGCGCAAAGATTATGTTCTGCCAAACAATCGACATGGTCTTGCGCGCCACGCGGATCGCGCGGGAAATGTTGGACGGCTTGTCGTCCATCAGCACCACGTCGGCGGCCTCGATCGCGGCGTCGGAGCCCATGGCGCCCATGGCAATGCCCACATCGGCGCGCGTAAGCACAGGAGCGTCGTTGATACCGTCGCCGACAAAGGCGAGCTTGCCCTTGCCACTTTCGGCCGCGAGTAGCGCCTCAACGCGCTCGACCTTGTCGCCCGGCAGGAGCTGCGCGTGGAACTCGTCGAGACCGAGTTGCTTGGCCACAGACGCTGCAACCTCCTCGCGGTCGCCCGTGAGCATGACGGTGCGGTTGATACCGGCGGCATGCAGGTCGCGAATCGTTTGCTCCGCATCGGCCTTAACGGTGTCTGCAATCACGATGTGGCCGGCGTACACGCCGTCAACGAGCACGTGGAGGATCGTGCCGACAACCTCACAGTCCGGTGCTTCAACGCCGGCCGCGGCGAGCATTTTGGCGTTGCCAACGACGACGTGCTTGCCGTCGATGGTTGCCGTCACGCCGTGGCCCGCGTCGTTGGCGGAGTCGCTCACGCGCTTGGGGTCGACCTCGCCCTGGTAGGCGTCGCGCACGGACTGCGCGATGGGGTGATCGGAGAACGACTCAGCAAGGGCTGCGACTTCGAGCAGCGACTGCTCGGTATAGCCAGCCTCGGGGTGCACCGCGACGACTGAGAACGTGCCGTTGGTGAGGGTGCCCGTTTTGTCGAAGACGATGGTGTCCACGTCGGCGAGCGTCTCGAGGTAGTTGGAGCCCTTGATGAGAACGCCCAGCTTGGACGCGCCGCCGATGCCGCCAAAGAAACTCAACGGTACGCTGATCACGAGGGCGCACGGGCAGCTGACGACCAGGAAGGTCAGGCCGCGCAGGATCCAATCGGACCAAGCGCCAGTCACCAGGCCGCCGCCAAGCGCGAGCACCGCGGCAGCGCCAGTGACGGCGGGGGTGTAGACGCGGGCAAAGCGCGTGATGAAGTTCTCGGTGCGCGCCTTCTTTTCGCTGGCATTCTCCACGAGCTCCAGAACACGCGCGACGGTTGACTCGCCAAAGGGCTTGGTGGTGCGCACGTGGATGAGGCCCGTCATGTTGATGCAACCGCTGATGATATCGTCGCCGGTCTTGGCCGGGCGGGGGACCGACTCGCCCGTGAGTGCGGCGGTGTCGAGCTGGGTTTCGCCCTCGACGATGACGCCGTCGATAGGCACGCGCTCGCCGGGCTTGACCACGATCACGGTGCCGACGGCGATGTCATCGGGAAAGACCTGTTCGAGTGTGCCGTCGGCTTGCTCGACGTTAGCGTAGTCGGGCGCGATGTCCATCATGGCACTGATCGACTTGCGGCTCTTGCCCACGGCGTATGCCTGGAACAACTCGCCGACCTGGTAGAACAGCATGACAGCGGCGCCTTCGGCCATGTGCGGGTCGGTGTCGGGGAAGAGCACCATGGCAAACGCGCCGATGGTCGCGACGGCCATGAGGAAGCTCTCGTCGAAGGCCTTGCCGCGGCGGATGTTATTGAATGCCTTTTGCAGTACGTCGTAGCCGGCAATCAAAAACGGCACGAGGAACAGCACAAAGCTGGCGTAGATGTTGCCGGGCTCCCCAAATGCGATAGTGAGGGCGCCGAGCTCGTCGAGGGCATAAACAACGGCAAAAATGCCCAGTGCTACCAGGATGCGGTTGCGCTTATGCTCAAGGGACTCTTTCTTCTTGCGCTTCTTCTTTTTCTTTTTGGGATCGGCGGCTGTCATGATTCAAACCTCTCATTTGAGTTTATGAACACTCGCTCATATAATTTCGCGAGCAAAGGCCGCGGCAAGCGCGGCCTCGCAGGTCAACGTATGCGCGGGTTAGAGAATGATCTCGCAGTCCGGCTCGGCGTCGGCGGTGAACTCAACGACGCGGTCCAGGACCTCGTCGAACTTGGCGTCGTCGGCCTCGAGCGTCAGCTTCTGGGTCATAAAGTTGACCGAAACGGACTTGACGCCCTCGAGCTTGGCAAGTTCGTCCTGAAGCTCGCGCGCGCAGTTGGCGCAATCGATCTCGTCGAGCTTGAACTGCTTTTTCATGGTGGGTTCCTTTCCCTGTGTTAGCGGTCTGGGTGCCGGCCGCGCTGATACCGTGGTTGATTGCTATTCGCAGATATGGCTCATGCCCTGGTTAAGCATGGTGTAGACGTGATCGTCGGCGAGCGAGTAGAGAATGTTGCGGCCGTCGCGGCGGAACTTGACCAGGTGCGACTGCTTAAGCGTGCGCAGCTGGTGCGATACTGCCGACTGCGAGGTTGCGGTCGCTTCGGCGATGTCAGCCACGCAGAGCTCGCGGCCCATGAGGGCATAGAGGATCTTGATGCGTGTGGTGTCGCTGAAGACCTTGAACAGGTCGGCCAGGTCGTACAACAGCTCCTCGTCGGGAAGGTCCTCGGGCGAGCAGGTGGTGGGGACGATCGGCTCGGTGGCCTCGATGCCAGTCTTTGTTTCATCAGCGTGGCTGCTCATTGCAACATCCTTTCATATGAACATGCGCTCATATAACTTACTTCCGATTATATGAGCGCATGTTCATATGTCAATACAATTTACGTTAATTTCGATGACTGTTTGCCGCCTCTGCGATTTTCTGCGGGTTGGGAGACATCGACGCAATGCTCGCCAACATATTTCGAGATGTTCGGCCAGCATGCTAAGAAAGCCACCTTGAGAAGCATTAGAACTGTTCATATTTGTACTTTATCGTGTTAAATACCGCGAGAATCAGTTCTTCCTCTACGGGAGTTCCTGCAGAATCAGTTTTATCTAAAGTTATATTGAGCATTGCTGCAGCCAATCTGGCACATCGGTGGCCGAATAAGTCGAAAAATGTAGGTGGACATCCGCAGAGATCGTCTTTAGAAGAGCGAATTCTCAATTAGATCAATAATCGTGTCGTCTTCCGTGCGGTTTTCATCGATTTTTGCGAACATGTCGCATTCCCAAGGCCCATTGATTTCCTCAGCAAGGGCCCCGACGTGTTGCATGTCGTCGGGTTCTGGCACATCGTTGATGCTCGGGTCATCAGCTTGCGGATATTGGCTTGCAATTTCGCGCTTGGCGGCCTCTTCTTCTTTGAGTGTCTCCAGGACGCGGCGACCGTATTCGAAGTAGCGCCGCAAGACAAATTGACGAAGAGTTTCTTGCAGGATGGCGAAGTTATCCGGGAGTCGACCGGGCCATATCTTCTCGCGAATGCGAATCGCTTCCATGACCCGCCTAAAAGCGGACTGCTTGAAAAACGAATGACGACTAACTGTGATAACGGCATATCCCATGTTTCGCAGCGTGTTTCGGCGTTCCTCGTCAATTGATTGCTGTTCGGGCTCGTCGTGGTAAAAGCCGTTGTATTCGATATCGGTCATCGAATTTTCGAGCAGCGCGTCGAGGTAGAAAACCGTCCGTCGCGTTAGGGCGGCGTATCTTTTGGGGACTGGGATCGGATAGTCCGTTTTGATAGCGCGTATGGCTAAGCCACCCATTGACTTGGGCATTGTCAGCATCATGACAAACGCCGTTTCGAGTGGGGAGCGACAGCCTTCGCGTACATAAGAAAGTGCCTTAAGTGCTTTATTAGATCCACGATACCCCGATGCCTCTGAAAAGAAGGCTCTGAGCTCTTCAACGCTGGTTAGGGCTGGGCGCTCGCGATATTGAGTTTCGTCGGACGTTCCAAGCGCGTAGGAGCCGCAGATTTCAAAGTAATACTCAACGAGCTCCGAAAGGTTGAGGTCGGCTGCTGCTTCTAACGCGCACAGCTTGATATCGACGATGTAGACGTTCGGCTCGAGTTCTAGGTAGCTTTCTGCATCAAACGTATAGCGCGTGCAGTGGCAGATGCAGCCCTTGCGGTGCCTTTTGGCATTATTGGAAAACGTCAGCACATGGATGCTTTCAGAATCGACATTCTTTCTGTTGAGCCATGCTCGCGCCGCTTCCAGGTTGGACGTGGTCGGCGCAGACACCTTGATCTTTTCCATAGATATGGGATCGGTCGCGTGGCTTGCGAGCGAGTTGACTGTTTGGTATACAGCGCGTGCCGTGGTATGTGACAGAACGATTCCCATACGCGCATGATGGCATAGCGGACGCCATATACGCTCGAAACTTCGGGCAACGGTATTGGGGCGCGGCTTATCTTCTGCGAACGGTGGGTTTTTGAGCTGTCGTATTGAGGGGGGGCAGCTTCGGCTGGGGAGGTTTCTGTCGGCTGCCCCATTTTGGTGAACTTTAGTTGCGGATTCGTAGCTTCTAAGCGTTTTTGCCGACCGCTCAGATGCCTCACCAACATAATTTGAGTTATTCGGCCTTATCCTATACGAATGGTGCGATCGCAACGTCCTATTCGAATTGATTCAGGTAGATTTATAGGGCTTGGTTGCGAAATTGGGGCGACTATAGCGCTCGATTGCGGTTCAAGGGGCCTTGACTAGTGGTTCAGCTGGCCGAACAACTCGAAAAATGTAGGTGGGCCAACCTGCCGACTATGTGAAGCACGCGTATTTGCTCGTTTTGATGAAAACTAGGGTGCAGCCATAAGGCTGCGCCCTAGTTTACTGCGTGCCGGTGTGCCCAGACGGATTGCGCTGTGCCTGGCAGGCGCTCCCGCAGATGGATCGGTTATTTCGCGAATAGGTTCTTGAGGTTGAACTCGGCTTGGACGGTGCGGAGCATGAGGTCGGTGTCGTCCAAGCCCAGGTGCTGCTCGTTGGCGTCGGCGGCGAGGGTTCCACGGCGGCGCGCCCAGTTCTCGAGCGCGGCTGGGGCGGACTCGCGGGGGAGCGAGCGCACGTCGGCGTCCAGGCTGCGGCAGATCTGGCGCGAGTCGATGACGATGATCTTGCCGGCGCGGCGTGCCTCGGCGTAGCCGTCCAGGTGGATCTTGAACCAGCTGTCCTCAAAGGCGGCGTTGTGTGCCATGTACGGGTACTTCTTCATAAGCTTGAGCAGCTGCTTTTGCAGCTCTTTGTTCTCGCGGAACGGCTTTTTGCCGTCGATGTCGTCCCAGGTGATGTGGTGGATATTCGACAACGGCACATCCTCGCCGCGGTAGATGTCGGGCAGGCCGCAGTAGTGTGCCTCGGCGTCATGCGGGACGGCGTCGCTGGTGAGCTCCATGATCTCCCAGCCCACGTTGATGATATAGCCGCGCTCGGGTGCACGGCCGGTGGTCTCGATGTCGATACCGAGCACGGTGCCCTGGATGGGCTTGCGGGCGTAGGCCACGCCGAGCGCGTCGCGGTCGCCGCGGATTTCGCGCATAACGGACGCGGCGGTGCGCTTTTGCATCTTGCCGATGGCGGCGCAGGTGTCGGCATCGGACAGGCCGCGCGAGAGCGTCGCGGGCGTCACGTTGCGCAGACGCGCCTCGCCAATCTGGTCGCACAGGTCGCGGTTGCGGTCGGCCAGGTCGCGCACGGTGGCAAAGTCGAAGCCGGGGTCGCCCTCGGCGGTAAAGTACTCGGTCTCGAGCACCTTGAGGGCCTCCTCGCCCTTCTGGCGCTCGGACTCCATGGCGCCGTGGTCGCCGTAGATAAACATGGGGATAAACGGCTGGCGCTCGTATTCGAGTGCTTGCGATACGTTCATATGCTACTCCTTGGACGGGCCGCGTTGTGCGGCTCGAGGTTACTGAGTTATGGCGAGATGATAGTTTACCATAGGCAACTATTGGCACCGCGCCCGGGACAACTACAATACCCTAGTTGACCGCTAGGACTTTTACAATGCTGCCGAAAGACACGAAAGGTTCCATCCGTCATGGATTTACTGATTGATATTCTGCTCGACGCCGGCAAGGACACGCTGTCGCTGGTGCCGTTTTTGTTGGTGACGTATCTTGCTCTCGAGACACTTGAGCACGTTGCGGGCGACCGCGTCAACGGCGCTATCAAGCGCGCCGGCGCTGCGGGTCCCGTGGTTGGCTCGCTGCTGGGCATGGTGCCGCAGTGCGGATTTTCGGCCATGGCAGCAACGCTGTACGCCGGCCGTGTCGTGACCTTGGGCACGTTGGTGGCGGTGTTCCTTTCGACCTCCGATGAGATGCTGCCGCTGTTGCTTGCCGAGCAGGTTCCCGTGCAGACTATGGCGATGCTTTTGGCTTCGAAAGCGCTGATCGCACTGGTCACGGGTTTTATCGTGGACGCTGCCATTCGCGGCCTGCGCCGTAACGCCCGCGCGCACGCGGCGATTCGCCGTACCGTGCTGGGAACCGCGGCCAACCCGGCCCACGTGAACTGCGCGCACGACGACCACAGCGGCGGTGACATCATCGACGAGGTGGCCGAGGCAGGCGTGAGCGCCGACCACATCCACGAGCTGTGCGAGCGCGACCATTGCGGTTGTGATGAAGACGAGGACGAGCACGAACACGGACATGGCCACGATCACGGTCATGAGGGCGAACATGAACACCATGATGGTCACGGTCACTCTCACTCCCACGAAGGGACGCCTGTCCTGTCGATCATCCGCAGTGCGATCTCGCACACCGTGCAGGTCTCGGTATTCATTTTTCTGGTGACGCTGATTCTGGTCGCCGTGCTCGAGACGTTCGGCGAGTCCGCGATCGAGCAGTTCCTGCGCGGCAACGAGACACTCGCTGTCCTGGGTTCGGCGCTTGTCGGGCTGATTCCCAATTGCTCGGCGAGCGTGGTCATTACACAGCTGTATCTGGAAGGCGCGCTGCAACTGGCGCCGATGCTCGCCGGCACGCTCATTTCCGCCGGCGTGGGTTATCTGGTGCTGTTCCGCACCAACCGCAGCGCCCGCGAAAATGCCGTGTTCCTGATCATGATGTACGTCATCGGCACTGGCTGGGGCCTCATCCTCTCCGCCGTTGGCCTCTAAGTAGGCCTAAAAAATGGGCTTCAAATAGCCATGCTCAGCGCCTGCGCAATGCGGCGACGCATGGCATTTTGAAGCCCGTTTTTTTGTTGAGCCATGGATTCCGAGCGCTCACACCGCTCAAGACAAAAAGGTAGATTTTAGGCATGTCCCAAAAATCTACCTTGGTTAGCGCAACAGCTCGGTGAGGTTGCGTTTAAAGCGGTCGCGGTCTTCGCTAGTAAATGCCGCCGGTCCGCGAGTGCGTCCGCCGGCGCGGCGCACCTTCTTTTCCTCGTGGCGAATAAACAGCTGCATGTCGATGGTCGCTTTGTCGTAGACGCGCCCGCGCACACCGATGGCGGCGGCATCGCGCCCGAGCACCATGCTCGCCAAGCCAATGTCCTGCGTCACGACCACGTCGCCCGCCTGCAGGCGTTCGACAATGGCAAAGTCGGCGCTGTCGGCGCCCACGCTCACGTCGAGCGTCGTGACCCAAAAGCCGCGTCGCGCGTGCTCGGCATCGCGTGGGTCGTCGCGGCGAATGTGTCGTTCCAGGTTTTGCGTGCTGTTGCCGGCGATAACAACGGCGACGCCCGCCCGCCGCGCGCAGTCAATCGACTCGCGCGTGACCGGGCAGGCGTCGGCATCAATAAAGAGCGTTCGCGGCATCTAGTGCACCAGTTTGCCAAATTGAATGGCGCGAACAATGAGCGTTACGCCAAACACCAGCAGCGCGGCGCCACTAAAGATGACAAGCATCTTGGCCGACCACAGCGGATAGATAAACACGAACATGCCGGCGATGATGGAGAGTGCACCGCTCAGGATGGCAAGGGCGCGGTTGGACGAAAGCTCGGACTCCAGAATGGACATGACACCTTCGACAATCCAGCCAAAGCCGGCCACGACAACCACCATCGTGGTGAGTGTCGCGGTCGAGAAGGCCTGGTTGCGCAGGATTATGACGCCGCCCAGGATAATGAGTAGGTTGGAGATGATGCTCGTCACGCGCCAGCCAGTGGGCAGCAGCGGCTCAAAAATGGCAGTGAACAGCCTGATGGCAGCGGTGATTACAAAGTAAAAACCAAGGACGGTCGTCAAAAAGACGAGGGACTTGGCGGGTGCAAAAAGCAGCGCGATGCCAGCAATGAGCGCCACGACGCCCGTGATGGCGTAGATCCAGCGCACGGCCTTGACGGCTTTGCCCGCCATACTTTTCTCGTCAAATCCAAACTGGCTCGATTTTTGGTCATCGTTCCTAAAGATACCCATAACGTCTCCTTTCCGTGCGGCGTAAGCCTTGATCGTTACAACCAGTATCGCTTAAAGGCGCTGGCGTATGGGTCGGGGAGGGCGAAACGTAACCCAAAGGTCCCGAATTGTTTCCGTTGTTCCCCACGTCGCGGTTTTCTATTCAACAGGTGTAGAACATTGCAGCCCTGTTCGTTATTGCCTACGTTTTAGGTTAGATTTTCCTAAGGACAATTGGCTTGTATTGGGGGTCCCTATGAACGAAGCAGTTCCCGAGGCACCGTCGAGTGTCGAATCGATGGCAAAGCAAGGTTGCGAAAAGCTCGGTCTGGAAGCGTTTGATGCGCTGGTCCGTCGTGCCCGTACGTGCCGTCGCTTTGACGAGTCTATGCGCGTGCCGCGCGAGTTTTTGCTCGAGCTGGCGGAACTGGCGCACCTGGCTCCCTGCGGCGCCAATGCTCAGCGTCTGCGCTTTCACGTGGTGAGCGGTGCAGAGGACTGCGCGCGTGTATTTGACGAGCTTGCATGGGCCGGTGCGCTCAAGGATTGGCCGGGTCCCGATGAGGGCGAGCGCCCGACCGGCTACATCGCGATTCTTGCTGAGCGCGCCGTTCCGGGCAAGCCCGCCGCTCCCATTACCGATGTCGACACGGGCATTACCGCGCAGACGATGATGCTCGCCGCCCGCAGCGCCACGCCCGAGGTGGCAGCCTGCATGTTCAAGGCCTTTACGCCCCACGCGATCGATGCCATGGGGCTCAATAACGACAAGTATGAGCTCAAGCTGATCATGGCCTTTGGCGTTCCGGCCGAGACACAGGTGATCGATGCGATCGATTCCAACCCCGACGGCTCCATCAATTATTGGCGCGACGAGGCGCAGGTGCACCACGTACCCAAGCGTCCGCTTGCCGACGTGCTGCTGTAGTTGTGCGTCGTTGCGGTGCAATCCGGCGGCAAAATCACCACAAAGGCTCCTGTCCCCTTTGTGGTGGTACGAGGGGAGGGTGTGTGGCAGATCTGTATTTGGTGCGGCATGGGCAGACTGAGCTCAATGTGCAGAGCATTTTGCAGGGCTGGCACGATTCGCCGCTTACGGCGCGCGGGCGCGAGCAGGCGCTGACGGCGCGTACGGCGTTTGCGGCGCGTGGCGTGGCCTTTGATCATGTGTATTCCTCGCCGTTGGGCCGGGCGCGGCATACGGCCGAGCTTATCGTTGGCGAGGGCCGTTCCATTGAGCTGGTCGATGACCTGCGTGAGTGGCATTTTGGCTCGCTGGAGGGCACATCAAATCGCGAGATGCCGCCGCAGCCCTGGGGCGATTATCCGGTGGCCTTTGGCGGTGAGTCGGAAGTGCAGCTTCAGTCGCGCATGGTCGCGGCGCTGTCCCGCATCATGGCCAGGCCGCAGCACGACTGCGTGCTGGCGGTTTCCCACGGCTCAGCCTGCCAGGAGTTTCTTGAGTATGTGACTGGCGGGGGAGAGCTACCCGACAACGGTGCCGTGCTTCATTTTGGCTATTGCGACGGGGCGTTTTCGCTCTTGGGTTGGTAACGAACGAAAGGACCCCTATGAATAAAGATCTGTATCTGGTCCGTCATGGACAGACGATATTCAACCTTAAGCGCATTATTCAGGGCTGGAGTGACTCGCCGCTTACGCAGTTGGGTTGCGACCAGGCGGCGCGCGCCGGCATGTTTTTACGTGCGCGCGGCATTGAGCCCGATCATGCCTACACCTCCACGCTTCATCGCACCGAGCAGACTATCGCCAACTTGTGGCCGGGCTTGGCGTACGAGCGCCTGGACGGCCTGCGTGAGTGGTTCTTTGGCGACTTTGAGGCCGAGCGCGTGATGCTCATGCCCGAGCGCCCGTGGCGCGATTTCTATCGCCAGTTTGGCGGCGAGGGTCAGATGCAGGTGCGTGAGCGCATGGTGACGACGCTGACCGAGCTCATGCGACGCCCGGACCATTCGTGCGTGCTCGCGGTGAGCCACGGGTCGGCCATCAAGGAGTTTTTGGATCACGTGAAGGGCACGGAGGCCGACGAGCGCGAGCGCGTGCCGGGCAACTGCTCGGTGCTGCATTTCGTGTTTGACGATACGACCGATACGTTTGAACTGGTTGAGATCTTTACGCAGGAAGACTACGCGCGCGAGCTGGGGCTTGAGCCGCTCGTGGCTGCCGCGGGTCCGCAGCGCGGGTAGTTTGGGCGTGGCGGTGCGGGTCGCCGACTTACTTCTCGACGCAAAAGGGGCGGAGATGCATGTACCTGCTGCATCTCCGCCCCCTGTTTGTTGAGCTGCCGATTTTTGTGCTGGGCGGTCTGGTCTTGCTAGAACCGCGCGACCTGGTGCGTGAGCAGACCTGTCGGAACTTGCGGCGCGGCGCCGCTGACCTGCGCGGCGGGGAAGAGCACGGCAACGGTAAAGTTGAACGGCTCCTTGCCGGTGTACGTTCCGGCGGCACGGGCCTCATCGGCCAGCAGCTGCGACGCCCCGGTCAGAGCGGCGGCGTAGGCGGGGTCGTCGGTCAGTGCCGGCTCCGGTGCTTGGTCGAGCATAGCGCGGATGGCCCCGACGGCGTCCTCGCGCTTGACCTCCCACGCGCGGTGCGTAATGCCCGCGGGGTCGGTGACGGCGTAGAGCGACGCGCCCTCTTTGGCGGCGCCCAGGATGATATCCATGACGGGCGAGGCCTCGTAGGCGAGCGACACGGGGCGCGGCTGCACCTTGAGCTCGGCGATCGCGCGCGCGGCGGCGGCCACGTCGGCGCTGGCATCGCCCTTGCCGTCCGCAAGTACACTCGTCGGGCAGATCGCCACGACACCCGTCACGCGTCCCGGCTCGCCCGAGCATTCGTACACGTAATACGCCGCACCCGGGTCCTTGAGCATCAGGCCATCGGCAAGGGCTCCGCGCAGAGCATCGTTGCCGCTCAGGATGCTGCCCATTGCAGGCAGCGCCTCGAGTACGCGGTCCTGAGCCGGGCGGATGCAGGGAAACGGAAGTGCTTTCATGGGCGGTCCTAACGCACGAGTCGGTTTGTTCGCGGCTTATTATGCCCCAACTTGGCCGCTCGTGTCCCAGAGCACGTTATCGGCGAGCGCGATTAGCACCTGCTGACAACGAACGATATCGGCATGGGGCACATATTCGTTGGGCTTGTGTGCGAGCGCGAGCGACCCGGGACCGTAGCTCATGCAATTGCGGTTGCCTGTCTTGCCGGCAATGACGGCGGTGTCGGTGTAGCCGGTAAAGAAGCCGACGGTCGTGTCCGCGTCCGTCACGTCATCGGCGGCACGCTTGAGCGCTGCTAGAAGGGGAGAGTTCGGGTCGCGCTCGATGGCGGGGCGGTCGCCCGTCACGGTGTAGCTGCCATGGCAACCGGGAACGGCGGCTTCGGCGACGGCGATGGCCTGCTCTACCATGCGCGTCGCGGCGGCCGTATCGGTCGGCGGGGTCAGACGCATGTCGACCCAGACTTTGGCGCGGTCGGGCACGACATAGGGGCGATATCCGCCCTCGATTTGGCCAAACGTGATGGTCGAAGACCCCAGCTCATCGTGCGCGGGCAGCGCCACAAACACGCGACGGAGCGAACACACGACCTCGGCCATGGCGGCGACGGCATCCGCGCCCTTCCAAGGCTGGCTCGCATGCGCCGTCACGCCAGCCATTTCAATCTCGAACCACGTGCGACCCTTGTGCGCCACCTGGATCTGTCCGTCGGTGGGTTCGGTGTCCAGCACCCATTCGCGCGAGCCGACCCAGCCAGCATCGATCGCGGCCTCTGAGCCGCGCATGAAGTCTTCCTCGTCGACCGAGCAGATGAGCGAAAAGCCGCGGCGTGGCAGCGCGCCATCCGCCGCCACGCGTTCGAGCGTATGGACCAGTGCGGCAATGGCGCAGGCCAGGCCACCCTTCATATCGCAGGCACCGCGGCCATAGAGTTTATCGTCGCGCACAACCGCCCCAAGCGGTGCGATGTCTGCGTCCCAGCCATCGCCCAAGGTGACGGTATCCATGTGGCAGATATAGATCAGCCGCGGCTCGTCGCTTTGGCCCGGCACGGTGACTTTAAGGTTGCGGCGCCCGGGCAGCACTTCGAGCTCCTCAATCTGCACGGCATCGAGCGCAGAACTATCAAGTTGTGCCAGCTGCTGCTCAATGAGCCTCTTAATGAAGCGCTCGATCTCGTCCTCATACGCGCCCGGGTCTGAGCTTTCGATCCGCACAAGCTCCTGCGCAAGCCGCCAGGCAAAGTCCTCATCAACCATATGCAACCTCACAATCAGTTTGCTTTCCAAACCGATTGTAAGCCTCCTGAGAGATCCGCGACGTGGGCGTGGCAGTATTTACCGTTCGCAGGCCGAGCCAGTGCGTTTGCCGTCCGAGCGGGTTCACAAGCGACGCAGCGGGTACGTACCCTTCATGGACGACATGCTGTGCGACATATCTGCCTTTCGGTATCACCGGATACCCCCACAGGTCTTGGCAATAATGCCGGACCTGCCTGATTCTGTAGACGATCCGCGCAGGGAGCACCTATGTGAGCATCCGCTCGTCACGCATTTCCTGGGCACCCCGTTACACGTGTTGGCGCAGGGCAGCTGCGGACGTAAGGGCGATCGCATTGTCAGGCATGTTTGGAACGGGGAGAGGCCGTTTGATTCCATGCGACAGACAGAGTTTGGCCTCGATGTCGCGTCCCCGCTCTTTACCCTGCTGACCCTGGCTTCCTCGGTCTCAAACGAGCGTTTAATCATGTGCATGTATGAGATGTGCGGCACCTTTGCCGTGTGCAAGATTGCGCCTCAGGTAAAGTCGGCACTTGTGCAGGCATATGGGGACCGGTGGGGTGACGCACGGTCGGGCTGGGAAAACGTAAAGGATGTCTCGGGGAATCCAACGGACTTGTGGAAACGACCTCCCTTGATTGAGCTCTCTGAGCTTACAGAGTTCGTCGATAAGGTCCGGGGGCTCCGCGGCGCTAAATCGTTCATACGAGCCGCGAAATGCATTACGGGGGTGGCAGCATCGCCGCTCGAGGTCCAGGCTTCGATGCTGTTTGGCCTTACGAGGTTGCGCGGCGGCGAAGGGCTGCGCCTTACCAATAACGTTGAGATTCGTATGACGCGCAGCGCCCGCCTGATTTCGGGGCTTGATAGGCGCTATGCCGATATCCTGCTGGCAAATAAGGACGGCAGCCGAGAGTGTCTGGTTGAATGCCAAGGTAAAGCCATTCACGGATCCATTGAATCCAAGATTTCGGACTCCGATCGAACGACGGCGCTGCAAGCGATGGGATATCCCGTCATTCTGATGACCTATGGTCAGCTGGCCGACTCCGATGCCTTCCGCGTGGTGATGGAGCTCATCATGTCCTATCTCGATGTGCCGCTGAAAGACAAGACGCCGCGACAGCAGGAGCTCGAACGGCGGCTTCGTGAGGAGATTTTTATCGATTGGGCAGGAATGTAGCCGCGCGGGTGGAAAACGGTCGCGCGGACTAGAGTTTTGGTCACAAAAAGACTTATATTTCGCCTTGGAGGGGCCTTAAAAATGCTATCTAGAATAAGTTGTTTCGGAAAATGGACAGTCAACTTACATTCGGCACATAGAGATCGATTTTTACCTACTAAAGTCCCTGATAAAGCTGTTTATCAAAGCGGGTGTGCTTAGCGACTTGAGCCTCACTATCGATTATCTGAAAAAACTTGTTCTGGGTATCATTTTAAAGTCGTCCGGAGCAACAAAATCGGCCCCCGTTTCGTGAAAACGGGGGCCGAATGGGCTTCGTGGTCTGTCTGGCAGGATTGGCGCCGGCGCTATTTAATCACGCGCACACGATACATCGACGGAATTTGCTTAAGTGCCTCGATCGTGCTGCCGTCCAGGTGCTCATCGGTGTCGAACATGGTGTAGGCGTTCTCGCCAGCGGACTCGTTGGTCATGCGCTGCACGTTGGCGTTGTCCTTGGCGAGAATGGCCGTGATCTGGCCGATCATGTTGGGCACGTTGGCATGCAGGCAGGCAATGCGGCTTGCGGCGCGCGCCTTGCCCATGCTGCAGGCGGGGTAGTTGACGCTGTGCGCGATGTTGCCGTTTTCCAGGTAATCCTTGAGCTCGCTGATGGCCATGTCGGCGCAGTTGGCCTCGGCCTCGCCGGTGCCGGCGCCCGAATGCGTGGTGATAAACGTGTTGGGCATCTTGACGGTCTTGGGCGTGGCAAAGTCGCAGCTAAACCAGCTGAGCTTGCCCGCGCGCAGGGCGGCGTCGACGGCGTCCTCGTCAATGATGGTCTCGCGCGCGTAGTTGATGAGCACGGCGTCCGGGGCCAGCAGGTCGATCTGCTCGGTGCTGATCATGCCGATGGTATCGGCCTTGCTGGGCACGTGCACGGTGAGGTAGTCGCAGCCGCGGCACAGATCCTCGAGCGTGCCCACGCGCTGCACCTCGCGGCTCAGCACCCACGCGTGCTCGACGGAAATGAACGGATCGTAGCCGTAAACGTCCATGCCCAGGTCGACACAGGCGTTGGCGACCTTGGAGCCCACGTTGCCCAGACCGATGACACCGATGCGCTTGCCCTTGAGCTCGCGGCCCACAAAGGCCTTCTTGGCCTTTTCGGCATCGACCTGAATCTCGGGGTCGTCGGCGTTGTTGCGCACCCAGTTCATCGACTGCACGACGCCGCGGCTCGAAAGCACCAGCATGCCCAGGACGAGCTCCTTGACGGCGTTGCTGTTGGCACCGGGGGAGTTAAAGACGACGACGCCCTTCTTGGCGTACTCCTCGACGGGGATGTTGTTGACGCCGGCGCCGCAGCGGGCGATGGCGCGGATGCCCTCGGGCAGCTCGTGGCCGTGCAGGTCGGTGGAGCGCATCAGAATAGCGTCGGCCTCCTCGGCGGTGCCCACAAACTCGTAGCCCTCGCCAAATTCGACTTTGCCGTCCTTGGTAATGTCGTCGATGGTTTTAATCTTGCGCATGAAAAACTCCTTAGCGGATTTGTTTATAACAAGTGGTTTGAAGTGGCTGGTCGGCCCGCTCGTTGCGGGCTAGTTAGATCGCGGACTCAAACTATGCTGCGCTTCGAAGTCCTTCATATACGAGGCCAGTGCCTGCACGTCTTCCATGGTGACGGCGTTGTACACGCTGGCGCGCATGCCGCCGACGAGGCGATGGCCCTTGACGTTTTGAATCTGGTGCTCGGCCGCGCCTGCGACAAAGGCGGCGTCGAGGTCGGCATCGCCGGTACGGAACGTGACGTTGGCGATGGAGCGACTGTCTGTCTGTGCGGTGCCGTGGAATAGTTTGCTGTTCTCGAGCAGGTCGTAGAGCAGGTTGGCCTTGGCCCAGTTGCGCTCGGCCATGGCGGCAAGTCCGCCGGTCTGTTCAACCCAATGGAACACCTTGCCGCACACGTAGATGCCAAAGGTGTTGGGCGTGTTGAGCATGGAGCCCTTGGCGGCTTGGGTCTTAAGGTTCAGGTACTGCGGCGTCTGCGCAAAGGCCGGGTCGTCGGCGATCAGGTTGTCGCGCACGATGACCACGGTCACGCCCGCGGCGCCGGCGTTTTTCTGCGCACCGGCGTAAATGAGCCCGTAGCGCTCAACGTCGAGCGGCTGCGACAGAAAGCAGCTCGAGACATCGGCGACCAGCGGCACATCGCCACAGTTGGGCAGCTCGTGGTACATGGTGCCGAAGATGGTGTTGTTCTGGCAGATGTAGACGTAGTCGAGCCCGTCGCCCGTGGCCTCGGCGGCAATACGCGCGTTGATGTCGGCCATGTCGGGGATGCGGTCGAAGTTGGTGTCTTCGGAGCTCGCGAGCAGCACGGCCTCGCCGTACTTGGCGGCCTCCTTGTACGCCTTGTTGGCAAAGTTGCCGGTCACGACGTAGCCGGCGCGGCCGCGGCGCATGAGGTTCATGGGGATGCCCGCAAACTGCAGCGTGGCGCCGCCCTGCAAAAACAGGACGCGGTAGTTGTCGGGGATGCTCAGCAGACGGCGCAGGGTTGCCTCGGCGTCGTTGATAATCTGCTGGTACATGCTAGATCGATGGCTCATCTCGAGTACGGACATGCCGCAACCGCGGTAGTCCATCATCTCGTCGGCGATCTCGGCGAGCACGCTTGTAGGCAGCGCGGCCGGGCCAGCTGAGAAGTTGTGCACACGTGCCATCTTCTAGTTCCCCTCGTAGTCGTTTGAACGTTCGGGATACTTTAGCACAGTGGAGCGTCAGGCGCGACCGAATCACAGCAAAACCCGAGTGCGCCGCTATGATTTACAGGATGGTTACATGGGGGAGGGGTGCTTTACTCCTCGGGCAAATCCAAATCTGCGAGCGAAGGCATGAGGTTCTCTAGGCGCTTGATTTCTTCGTCGCAAATTAGCTAACCCCTGGTCACTACGACGCCAGCGTGGCGATGACGGCTTCGTCGCCGGCGTATATGAGGGTGTTGCCGTCGGGGATGATCGTTTGGCCGTCGCGTTTGAGCATCACCACGATAAAGGGGTGCTTGCCTTGCGGCACGTCGCGCAGGCGCTGACCGGCCAGGCGACCGTGGGGCGTCACGGTGGCCTCGCGCAGCGTAACCTCGGCACGCTCTTCGAACGTTGGGGCTGCCATCACCAGAAGGTCGCCTTCCTCGATGACGGTATCGCCGTTGGGCAGTACCGGGTGCGCCCCGTCGCGCAGCACCAAGACCACGAGCATGTCCGTCGCGCTGCCAATATCGGCGAGCGAGCGCCCGGCAAACGGATGGCCAGCGCCCACCTTGAGCTTTACAAACGACATGCCGTCCTCGTCGCGGTAGTCGTTAAAGGTGCGGCGCACGTCGCCGGCCGCATCGATCATATCGAGTTTCTTCGCCACCGCCGGCAGTAGCGAACCCTGCACCACAATGCTCGATACGGCAATCACAAACACCAGGTCAAATAGGTCGTGTCCGCCGGGAACGCCGGCCACCACAGCAAAGAGGCTAAAGACGACCGAAGCCGCGCCGCGCAAGCCCGCCCAGCTTACGAGCGCAACCTGGCGAGGGCTCGTCTTAAAGGGCGCCAGCAGCAGACCGACGGCGATGGGGCGGCTCGCAAAGAGCATAAACGCCATGAGCGCCAGGCCCGGCAGCAGCATTTGCGGCAGGCGGGCGGGCGTCACGAGCAGGCCGAGCAAAAAGAAAATGGTCATCTCGGCCATCTCGGTGAGGGTGTCGAAGAAGTGCGCCATCTCGACCTTGCCGGTGATGTCGCTGGCGCCCAGCACAATGCCGGCCAGGTACACGGCCAAAAAGCCGTTGCCACCCAGGTAGCTCGGCAGCGCATAGGCGATGATCGCCACGGCGAACAAAAAGATAGTCTGCGCGCCCTCGGCCGTTGCGTGTGCGCGTTCAATCAGGCGGCTGGATGTCCAACCGATGGCAAGGCCCAGCCCCACGCCTAGGATGATCTGCTTGGCCAGCAGCACGGGGATGTTAATGTCGCCGCCGGCCGCGAGTGTGGCGAGCACGGCGGTGAGCATGTAGGCGACGGGGTCGTTGGAGCCCGATTCGACCTCGAGCAGCGAATCGGTGCCACCTCTCAGCGACAGGCTGTGCTCGCGCAGCACGCTAAAGACGCTGGCCGCGTCGGTGGATGCCACGACCGAGCCTAGCAGCAGGCCACCGATCCGGTCGAAGCCCAGCGCGAAGTGCGCAAATGCGCCGGTGATGCCAGCGGTGATGACGACGCCGAGCGTGCTCAGCAGTACCGCGGGCACGGCAACGGGTTTGGCACGGTCGATATTGGTGTTAAAGCCGCCGTAGAACATGATGAACAGCAGCGCCGTGCTGCAGACGGTTTCGGTGAGCGCGTAGTCGCTAAAGTCGATATGCGCCGGGCCGTTGACGCCCAACAGCATGCCGAGTGCGATAAAGATGAGCAGGGTGGGGAAGGGGAGTTTTTTGCCGACGGGCTTGATGGTCAGGCACAGAATAATAACGAGGCCGATAAAGAGAAGGATCTGGTTCATGGATGGTGTCCGCTCCTGGGTGGTTGGCGTGGCACGGTCAGTTGCCTGCGGTTATTTGTACCCAAAGATGGTGGGTTTATGGGGTTGGATTGCGGGCGTGCGCGATATCGTCATAGACGGCTGCCGTCTTTGCCTCTGCTCGGAAACCCTTTCCAGCTTTATTGCAACGGAGTACAATGGGTAACGTTTAAGTTCAACTTGAAGTTTTAGTTGCGGTTCCGGGCTTCGGTCGCAAGGTAGGGAAAGGCGTTCCATGGCGATCTATGTGACATCTGATGCTCACGGACACGTGCATGCGCTTGACGAGGCCCTGTCTAAGATCTCGTTGACGTCCGACGACACGCTGTACGTGCTGGGCGACATGATCGATCGCGGGCCCGATCCGGTCGGCGTTATTAAGCTCGTGCGCTCGCTGCCTAACGCCCGCGTTCTCAAGGGCAATCATGAGCAGATCATGCTCGATGCCATCATTGGCCAGGATCCGCTTGATGCCGAGACCTGGGATATCAACGGTGGCTGGACGACGCGCGAGCAGCTCAACGACATGGAATTTGAGGCATACGAGGAGCTCGTGCGATGGATGGCCGCGCTGCCGCTCTACGCGGTGGCCGAGACCAAGGAGCGCCCGTATCTGCTGGTACATGCTGGAATCGAGATGAAGGCGGCGCGCGCGTTTTTACTTGAGCATGGCGTCGATTGTGCCGATGGCGTCGGAGCGGTGGGTGCCGATCGCGAGCTGCTGCAGCAGATGCTCGCGGTGCAGTCGTCCGATGACCTGCTGTGGATTCGTCACGGCTATTGGGATGCGCCGACGGGACTGCTTTCTGCCGAGGGCGAGGGCCCGGTCGTGGTGAGCGGCCACACGCCCACGGTGTCGCTTGGGCGCTATTGCGAGGTTGGCGGCCTGGCGGGGCTCGATGAGGAGTCGGGCCGCGGGCAGATTGTGCGCCTGGGTGGCGAGGATACCGCCGGCGTGCCCGATCGTATCGATATCGACTGCGCCGCCGCCACCGGCTCCGAGTTCGGCCGCGTCGGGATCCTGCGCCTGGATGATGGCGCGGAGTTCTACGCGAATATCAACCCAGGCGAATAATCGGTGCAAAGGGTAGCTAATTTGGGACGGAGCTTTTTTGACTACTTTCGGAGAATAGCGCCTTCTTGCTCGGTAAGCGCGAGAAATGAGGAACGTCTGCGTCCTCGGCAGTGCGAAAATGCTCGAAAAACCGTCGCAACGGAGTCAAACGACGTTGCGACGGTTCTTTTTTGGCTGCCCGCTGGCTAAGTGAGTAGACTTTTTTGGAAATGCCGAGCAGCCGGCAAATTTGCCTCAACAAAACCGCAGGTCACTGACTTGTGTTTTGCCGGTGTGGTCAGGGATTCGGCAAAAGTCTACTCACTTAGTTTTGCGTGTCGCAAATCGTCCGCAACGAGACCCCCCATTGCGCCAATTAGGCGCCGTACGGGTTGCGGTCGCGCTCGATGCGTTGGCGGATGTGGGCGTATTCGATAATCAGCAGCACCAGGAGTAGGGCCATGATGGCTAGGTAGCTCACCACGGCGCCCATCAGACCCAGCAGGTTGATCAGGATCACCGGCAGCACTACGCTTACGGCGAAGCAGATCAGGTAGATTTTGGTGACGTCGCCGGCATGGCGCAGCACCGTGATGATGGCGTAGAGAAAGTCGATGGCCGCGGTGACGCCGCCGGCGACAACCATCAGCAGTGCCAGCGTGCGGTAGCGCTCAAAATTGAGGCCGTACATGAAGCTCATGAGGGGAATACCGGGACCTGCCATAAATGCGGCGCACACGCTGGTGATGACCACGATCAGTGCCATAACGGCAACAATAATCAGGTCAAAGCGACGACGCTTGCGAGGATTAGCCCAAATGCTCGACAAACGCAGAAGCTGCGGTTTATAGATAAATCCAATGCTCAACAAAATAGCCTGCGCCGGAAAGAACAGGGCATTAAAGTACAGCTGATACTTGTAGGCCAGCGTGCCTTCCATCACGAACTTGGGCATGCTCTCGATAAGGTTGAACAGGAACAGCGCGCCAAAAAGCGGGGCGCACTGGATAAACAGGTGACCGACCTCGCGCAGGCTCACGCGGCGCGATTTTTCGGTTTCGAGCAGGGCGAGCGGCGCGGTGACCAGCACGAGCGAGGCGATGGCGGTGACACCCATGGCCATGGCGGCGATGGGCATGCTGCGCGTGAGGAACAGTGCCACGCTAAAGACCGCGATGACGCCGACGGATCGTAGCGTTTGGCTCATGCCGGCCAGGTAGAGTTTGTCGGCCTGCTGCAGGCGGCCCTCGTACACGTCGGCAATGCCGTCGATCGCCTTATACAGGTAGACGCCCAGGCCGATTGTGGCCATCTGCGCATCGTAGCCGCGGGCGCTGCTGTATACCAGGCCGCATGCCAGCGCGAGCGCTCCGCAGATCCAGCGGTTGAGCTGGTAAGAGGCAAAGGACGTCTTTTCGTCGATGTCCGAGACCTGGAAATTGCGCACGCCGTAGTTGCACGCGATCATTATGAGCGTGCCGGTGACAAAGGCGATGGAGAATTTGCCAGCCTCTTCGGCGCCCACGAGCTGCGTAGACACGATGGTGAGCAACGGAAACACCATGCCCCACACGGCGGTGCCCAGGGTATTCCAAAGGTAGTCGCGACGGGTGGCGTGATCTTCGTACTCGGCTTCTTGTGTGGAGAAGCCGCCGCCGTAGACGGCTCCGAGCAGGCGGTTCCACCAAGCGTTGACCATGCGGCGGACGGGGCCGGGCTCCCGATCGCGTTCGCGCCGGCGACGGCGTGTGGCCTGGCTGCTGTCGGGGCCGCCGGCGTTGCGCTGGCTCAGCTCCTGGATGCGCGCGAGCTCTTCGGCCGTGTGGGAGGCGGGGAACAGGCCGTTCTCGATGCGTCCGCCCTGGGCCCTTGCGGTGCCGCTGCCCGCTACGGCGGGGTCGGCGACGCCATTGCGGCGGGCGATGGCGCGGCGAATGCTATCGAGGGGCGTGATGCTCAAAGCGGAGTCCTTTCTATTGCTGCACTCTAGTATAAACGCGACGGTGTTCGGTCGTGTTTTTGAACAGGTTGTTCGATAATTTCGGCGGCGCCATTCAGTAGACGGCATTTGGGGACGTTCCTTATGTGCCGGCACTTTGGGAACGTCCCTAAGTGCCGGCATTCGGGGACACTCCTTTAATGTTGCCTGTTCAAGAGTGTCCCTAACGACTAGGCCGCTTGCCTGCGATTTTTGACCGTTGGGCGGGCGCTTCGCCGTTGCCGCAAAAACGTTTTTGCATATCGGGTACAACGGGCTTTACGTGAGTAAAGTGCGCGCCGCGTCCACGTGTCGCGCTTTTAAAGGAGGCCCCATGCCAGGTGTTACCCCTGCAGAAGTTTTGTCCAACTTTGGTCTTACGCTGGTCGAAGATCCTGCCGAGAATCAGCCCCGTCTGCTGGTCGATCTACCCGCCGCGGAGCTCGTCGAGCACGCCATCCGCCGCGAAGAAGGCCGCATGGCATCCAATGGCGCACTCGTGATCGAGACGGGGGAGCGCACCGGCCGTTCGCCCAACGACCGCTTTATCGTCGACACGCCCGACGTGCACGACAAGATCGCCTGGGGCGCCGTCAACCGACCGCTTTCGATCGAGAGCTACGAGACCATCAAGGCCGGTATCGTCAACTACCTCAACGAGCGCGATGTTTTCGTCACGCGCGGTATGGCCGGTGCCGATCGCAACCATACACGTCGCCTGCTTGTCGCCTGCGAACGTGCCAGCCAGGCGCTCTTTATTAAGCAGATGCTCGCTCGCCCGCTCGCTCGCGAAATTGCGCGCACCGGTGAGCCGGACTTTTGCGTGCTCGCCGCTCCCGGCTACCAGTGCGATCCCGTCATTAAGGGCCTCAACTCCAGCGCCGCCGTGGTCATCAACTTCCAGGAGCGCGTGATTCTGGTTGCCGGCACCGGTTACTCCGGTGAGATCAAAAAGTCCATCTTCAGCGTCATGAACTACCTGCTGCCCGTAGAGGACGACGTGCTGCCCATGCACTGCTCGGCCAGCATGGATCCTGTCACGCACGAGACCGCCGTGTTCTTTGGCCTGTCTGGCACCGGCAAGACCACGCTTTCGGCCAACCCCACGCGCCTACTGATCGGCGACGACGAGCACGGTTGGTCCGACATGGGCATCTTCAACATCGAGGGTGGCTGCTACGCCAAATGCGAGGGCCTGGACGCGTTCCACGAGCCTGAGATCTTCAACGCCGTCCGCTTTGGCGCGATCTGCGAAAACGTGGTGCTCGACGAGAGCCGCAAGCCCAACTACGATGACGTCTCGGTCACGCACAACACGCGCGTGGCCTACCCTGTGGAGCACATTCCCAACGCGTGGACCAAGGGTATGGGCACCACTCCGAGCGTCGTGCTGTTTTTGACCTGCGACGCCTTTGGCGTGCTGCCGCCCATCTCGCGCCTGACGGCCGACGCCGCCATGTATCACTTTGTGACGGGCTTTACGGCCAAGATCCCCGGCACCGAGGTCGGCGTCACCGAGCCCACACCCACGTTCTCTTCGCTGTTTGGCGAGCCGTTTATGCCGCTCGACCCCATGGTCTATGCCAAGATGCTCGGTGAGCGCATCGCCGACGGCCGCACGCGTGTGTACCTGGTCAACACCGGCTGGATTGGCGGCGGCTACGGCGTGGGCCATCGCATCGAGCTTGCCTACACGCGCGCCCTGGTGGCCCGCGCCCTCGACGGTACCATCGAGGACAGCGAGTTCGTCCACGATGATATCTTTAACGTCGACATTCCCACCACGTGCCACGGCGTGCCCGACGGCATCCTGGTGCCGCGCCAGTACTGGCAGAGCACCGCGCGCTACGACGAGGCGGCGCACAACTTGGCCGTGATGTTCGAGGAGAACTTCGAGAAGAAGTACTCGCACCTGCCCGAGTCCGTGAAGGCCGCCGGTCCGCACGCTCAGGTGCACGCCGACGCCCGTCATCGCGGCCGCGGCCTGCTGGGACTCCGACACTAGCGTTGCTTCAGACCCAAAACCACCATAAAGGGGACAGGCACCTTTGTGGTGGTTTTACTCGCGCGGATGACTCGGGTTACAATACGCCTGACATATTGCCCCCTTCTCCGGATGGGGGCAGCGTAAGCGCTCTTGTGGCGGCACCGTAGGACTTTGAAGGTGGCCGTCGTAAGGGCGCTTTTTGTTTAGGCGCCCTCGCTCGGGCGCGCACGATGAAGGGAGAGCGCATGAAGAGCTTTATTGCCGAGGATTCGTTTTGGGAGCTATTTCCGCAGGCGGCTGTCGGTGTTGTGGTCGTAAAGGGCATGAAGCCCGCGGCTCAGATTCCTCAAGAGGACGTGGACGCGATTGCGGCGTTGCTCGACCGCGCCAATATCGACGCGGAGCGTCATCTGACCAGCGATACTATCAGCGAGAACGCACCGGTCAAGGCATGGCGCGAGGCTTATCGGCTGTTCAAGACCAAAAAGGGCGCGCGTTGCTCAATTGAGAACCTGCTCAAGCGCGTGCTCAAGGGCAAACCGGTGGGCCACATTACGCCCGCGGTGGACATCTACAACACGGTGTCGCTGACCTACGCGCTGCCCGTTGGCGGCGAGGACCTGCATACGATTGAGGGGGATCTTCGCTTGAAGGTGACTGACGGCGGCGATGCGTTCCTGCCACTTGGCGAGGAAACAGATGACCCGACGCTGCCCGGCGAGCTCGCCTACATCGATGATGCGGGCGCCGTATGCCGCTGCTGGAACTGGCGCGATGGCGTTCGCACGGCGCTGTCCGACGATTCGGCCGATGCATTCCTGGCGATTGAGTGCGCGGAGCCCGAGCGGATGGGGGATTGCCAGGCTGCCGTTGATCGTCTCGCCGAGTTGCTCGAGCGCTATCTGGGAGCGACGGTTGTCGTTAAGACGCTTGTGACCCGCGACAATCCCTGCGTGGAACTGTAACGACGCCTGCGGATCATGTTCGCCGGTCAAAACCACCACAAAGGTGCCTGTCCCCTTTGTGGTGGTTTTTATGTTGATGGGTTAACAAATGGGATATTTGGGTATGGGTGTTGCCTCGTGCGGCTAAGATGTTTACCCGTTAGCATCATGTAAGCGAAAGGCGGTCGTCTCCCATGCAGCAGAACGACGAGACACGTTTCGAGGACTTTGTCGGACTGATCAGCGGGCTCTACAAGGAGATCCAGCGCATTAAGACATCCGAGGGCGCAAGGCTGGGCCTCAAGGGCTCCGACGTTATGTGCCTGTACTATCTTGAGCGCAGCAAGGACGGCCTGACTGGCGCTGACCTGGCTCGCATGGCAGGCGTGACCCGTGCCGCCGTCTCGCGCACGCTCGCGCATCTGGAGGAGGGCGGCTACGTCGAGGTCGACGACTCGGGTGATGCGGCCGTTAAGTATCGTGCCCCGGTGCGCCTGACCGCTCTGGGCGGCGAGAGCATGAGCGAGGCGGACCGCATCATTCGCGAGGTGCTCGACACCACCGGTAAGGCTATGGGTGTGGAGCAGCGCGAGCAGATGTATGCGTCGCTGCGTACGATTCTCAACACCCTGCGTGAGATCTAAGGCCGCCAAGGTATTTGCTTCCCATTAAAAACTGCATCGTCCCGTTTGAGCGCGTACGCCGTGCCGGGACATTGCTGTCAAAATTCCCTGCGCGAGACCTGCGCAAGAAAGGATTCGTTATGTCCGTCCGCATTATTACCGATTCCGCAAGCGATATGTCGCCGGCGGAGCACCCCGCTCTGCGTGTTCTGCCGCTGTCCGTCACCTTTGGCACCGATGTGTATATGGATGGCGTCGACATCGATCACCAGCGCTTTTACGAGATGCTTGTGGAGCGCGATGAGCTGCCCAAGACCGGTCAGGTCAACCCGTACGCCTTTTCGCAGGCGATTGCCGAAGCGCGTGAGGCCGGCGATGAGGCCGTGATTATTACCGTGGGAGCCAAGCTCTCGGGCACCAACCAGAGTGCTCGTACGGCACTTGCCGAGGCGCCGGGCGGCGACATGTTCGTCGTGGACAGCAATAACGTGACCTTGGGCGAGCGCGTGCTGGTCGAGTATGCGCTGCGCCTGGTGGACGAGGGCCAGGGCGCGGCTCAGGTTGCGGCGGCTGTCGAGGCCGTGCGCGACCGCGTGGTCGTCATCGGCCTGCTCGAGACGTTGGAGTACCTGGTGCGCGGCGGTCGCCTGTCTGCTGCGGCCGGTGCCGTGGGTACGCTGCTCAACGTAAAGCCCGTGGTGGCTGCCGAGGACGGTCTGATCGTGCAGCTGGGCAAGGCGCGCGGTTCCAAGAACGGACGTAACCTGCTCAACCAGAAGGTCGAAAAGGCGGGCGGCATCGACTTTTCCATGCCGCTGGCGCTCGGCTATACGGGCCTTTCGGATGCGGTGCTCAAGAAGTATATCGAGGACAGCGCGGCACTGTGGGCTGGCCACACCGAGGGCGAACTGCCCGTTCACACCATCGGCGCCACCATCGGCACCCATGTAGGCCCCGGCGCCGTAGCCGTAGCCTTCTTCCAGCCCGTTAACTAGCCCACCTGCCAAAACCACCACAAAGGGGACAGGCACCTTTGTGGTGGTTTATGCTATTCCGGGTGGAAGGGAGCGAGCAATGGCGTCTGAGGGCTTTTTTGAGCGGGTGTACGAGGTGGTCGAGCAGATTCCCGAGGGGATGGTCGCCACGTATGGTCAGGTGGCGCTGCTTGCTGGACGTCCACGAAGTGCGCGGTACGTGGGGTATGCCCTGCATGGCAATCCGCGCCCCGGCGAGATTCCCTGTCACCGCGTGGTGTTTGCCGATGGCCGCATATGCGATGGTTTTGCTTTTGGCGGTCCCGATGCTCAACGTGAGCTTTTGCTAGGGGAGGGTGTGGCGTTTAAGGACGACATGCACGTCGACTTGGCCGCCTGTCGCTGGCCTGCAGGGCTCTAGCGGCTCTGCCGTGGTTAAAACCACCACAAAGGTGCCTGTCCCCTTTGTGGTGGTTCTAGTTTACCTGAGCTAACTTATGGAGAAGCTATGGGGGAACATATTGACGCTACAAAGTAAACCACGGTGAACTATATTGTATTCAGCAACGGAGCAGGCAATAGGCGATGAAAAAGCCTGCCCTGTTGAGTTTGATTCGCATTCCTCCCCTCTGTGCGATTCAACGGTGTACTTCGGGAACAGGCCCGCTGGCAACTAACTGCCAGCGGGCCTGTTCCTGTTTTTCGGGGGAGTGCAATGGGCAGAGCCGAACCGGTCGGGCACCAAAAAAGGCGGACGCACTAGCGCCCGCCCTATAGCAATCGAAAGTTCTAGCCAGCAGATCGATCTAGTACACCATGCCCATGGCGTCCTGAACCTCGGCCAGGGTCTGCTCGGCAATCTCGTTGGCGCGACGGTTGCCCTCGTGCAGCACGTCCTTCACATAGTCCAGGTCGTTTTCGTAGCGCTGACGACGCTCGCGGATCGGCGCGAAGTACTCGTTGACGGCCTCGGTCACGTACTTCTTGAGCTGGCCGGAGCCGCCCATGCCAATCTCTTCGGCAATCTCGACCTCGGAACGGCCAGTGCAGATGGCGGCCGTCGAAAGCAGACCGGACACGCCGGGGCGGTTCTCGGGATCGAATGTGATCATGCGCTCGGAGTCGGTCTGGCTCTTCTTGATGCGCTTGGCCGTCTCCTCGGCGGTCATCGAGATGTTGATGGCGTTGCCGTAGCTCTTGCTCATCTTGCGACCGTCCAGGCCCGGCAGTAGCGGGGTCTCGGACAGCAGCGCTTCGACCTCGGGGAACACTTTGCCGTAGCGGTTGTTAAAGCGGCGGGCGATGGTGCGGGTGAGCTCGATGTGCGGCAGCTGGTCGCGACCGACGGGCACCACATTGCCCTTGCAGAACAGGATGTCGCAGGCCTGGTGCACCGGGTAGGTGAGCAGAAGGCCGGTGAGCTCGTGGCCCGAGGCCTCCATCTCGGCCTTGACCGTGGGGTTGCGCGCCAGCTCGGCCTCGGAGACCAGCGACAGGAACGGCAGCATGAGCTGGTTGGCGGCGGGCACGGCGGAGTGCGCGTAGATCATGGTCTTGTCGGGGTCGATGCCGCAGGCAAGGTAGTCCATGACCATGTTGTACACGTTGTCCTGGATGTGCTCGGTCGTGTCGCGGTCGGTGATGACCTGGTAGTCGGCGATGAGTACGTTGGTCTTGGCACCCATGTTCTGCAGCTCCACACGGCCCTTGAGGGTGCCGAAGTAGTGACCCAGATGCAGACGGCCGGTGGGGCGGTCGCCGGTAAGCATGGTGAACTTCTCGGGCGTCTTGGCCAGGCCCTCGCGAATGGCGTTGCTCTTTTGCAGCGCGACTTCGTAGCTGTTCTCGTTTGGCATGATTGCTCCTAACGTATGTTCATGGGTCAAGATGATAACGCGTTTATTGGAGGGTCGGGGCGTAAGTACGCGAGGGGCGGGAGAGCGGCGGCATGTGCGATGGGCGCGGCGTGGCTGCGCGTTTGGCCGGCGGCGCCTGGGCGCATCCTCGGCAGCTTACCCTAGCGCCTGTGGTGGCGCTCCTCCCTGCGTTCTTCTGCCGCCTGCTCCTCCTGCTTAAAGGCGGGATCGTCGGGGGTGACGAGCTCGTCCTCGTGCGTGCGCTTGTTGTAATGGTGGCGCAGCACGGGCTCAAACAGGTGCAGGTGCTTGGCAAAGGCCGCCGAGCCAATGGCGAGTACGGTAAAGATGAGCACGCGCATGGGCACCTCGACCTGGTTAATCGCGGCGGCGCCGGCCGAAAGCATGATGCACCAGGCGTAGATGAGGAGCACTGCCTGCTTTTGGTTGTAGCCCTCTTGGATCAGGCGGTGGTGGATGTGGCCCTTGTCGGCCTGCCCGATGCTAATGTGGGCGCGCTTGCGGCGCACGATGGCGCTAAACGTGTCGATGATGGGCACGCCGGCAACGATGAGCGGGATGATAAGCGAGGTGAGCGCGGCGGTGCGGCTCACGTTGAGCAGCGAGATGGAGCCCAGTGCAAAGCCCAGAAGCAACGACCCCGAGTCGCCCAAGAAGATGCTTGCGGGGTTGAAGTTGTAGCGCAAAAAGGCCAGACAAGCGCCAAAGAGCGCAATGGAGAGCGCGGCGGCGTCGATGCGGCCCGAGAGAACGGCCATCGAAAACATGGTGAACGACGCGATGCCGCAGATGCCCGTGGCCAAGCCGTCGAGGCCGTCGATGAGGTTAATGATGTTGGTGAATGCCACCAGATAGATCACGGTGATGGGGTAGGCGAGCCATCCGAGCATGATCTCGCCGGGGGCAAACGGGTTGACGATGACGCCGATCCGCAGGCCGCCGATACAGGCGATAAGCGCGGCGAGGACCTGTCCGGCTAGCTTTTGCTTGGGCTTGAGCTGGAAGACGTCGTCGATAGCGCCGGTCGCAAAGATGACGGTAAAGGAGAGGGCCAGCATAGGATAGCTAATGTGAAGGCGCGGGTGCGGCACCAGGACGGGCGGCCAGCCTAGGTGCCAGGTGCCTAGGATTTGCACAATGCAGGCAACGACCAGGCCCAAAAACACCGCCGTTCCGCCCAAACGCGGGATGGGCTTGGTGTTGATGCGGCGCTTGGAAGGATAGTCGACGGCGTCGAGCTTAATTGCCAAGCGCTTGACCAGGGGCACCATGAGGAAGGTCGTGATAAAGGCCGCCGCTGCCACGCATAGATACGGTATGTAGCTCGGGGATGAAGCCATGAATCTAAAAACCGCCAAGCGTCGAAGGAAAAGGTCAAAGGTTGCTAAGCGCAAAGGGCATAGCCGAACCATGATACTCGACCAAGGGGGGTGCATGGAATTGCACGCAGCGATAATCACGCGCTTACCAGATAATGGGATGTTGTCGATGGATTGTCGGGATACCGGCGGGGATCCATATGGGCTGTAATGGTGGTTTTCGGCAAATAAAAACCACCCCCCACGTTACGAAAATGAACCCACCTAAAACAGGTGGGTGCCCTCATCGACTGTTCCAGCGTCCTTAACAACGAAGGATACCTGTACTAGGTACGACTGTGTGGGCTCCCTAAATAAACGCGACGGTTCACCCAGTTGCTCCGCGGGGGGCGGAATACCTACATCATAAAGCGGCACTTTATCGATTCCAGTCTTGACATTACAAAAATCGTGTCGGACGATTACGGCGCCTTGGGCTCGAGCCGTCTGTGCGGTTGGTCCCTTTACGTTTGAGCTGCTGAATCGTTGTTTTGGAGCATGTTTTTATGCCGACGCCGTTGACCGAACTTTTTTCGCCCGCCTGCCATTTGTGTCCGCGCCGTTGCGGTGCGGTGCGCGACGAGGGTGCGCACGGCGTATGCGGTGCCGATGACACGCTCAAGGTGGCCCGCGCGGCGCTTCATATGTGGGAGGAGCCGCCTATCTCGGGCGAGGCCGGTTCGGGCACGATCTTCTTTAGCGGCTGCTCGCTCAAATGTATCTATTGCCAGAACCACGAGATCTCGACGGGCAATTTTGGGCTTGAGATTTCGCCCGAGCGCCTGGTCGAGATTATGCTGGAGCTGCAGGACCAAGGTGCCAATAACATCAATCTGGTGACGGCGACGCATTATGCTCACCTGCTGCCGGCCGCGATTGCCGCAGCTCGGGAGCGCGGACTGGTCATTCCAATCGTCTACAACACGAGCGGTTATGAGCGCGCGAGTGCCGTGGCGGCGCTCGGCGATTTGGTCGACGTGTGGCTTACCGACTTTAAGTATGCCAATGCGGCGCTTGCGCAGTCACTCTCTCATATTAAGGACTACCCGCGCGTGGCTGTGTCGGGTCTGGCCCAGATGGCGCGCGAGATTGAGCGCCGCGGGGGAGAGCTGGTAGACGGGGACGGGCTCATGAAGCGCGGCATAATCGTGCGTCATCTGGTGCTGCCGGGGCATGCGGACGATTCGTGCCGCGTGTTGGACCTGGTGTGGCAGACGGTGGGCGACGTGCCGATCTCGGTCATGAACCAGTACACGCCCAATGCCCTCATGCGCGAACAAGGCGGCGACCTGGCGCGCGCCGTGACGCGCGAGGAGTACGAGCAGGTGCTCGACCATGCCGACGACCTGGGCTTTACGACGATGTTTTGGCAAGAAGGCGGAGCGGTAGACGAGAGCTTCACCCCGGCGTTCGACACCACCGGCGTCCTCACCAGCGCAAAGTAGCACATTCGCCGATGATTTTTCTGGGACGGGGATTAAAAAATCATCGAGAGGATCGCCTGCTCGAAAAGTTGTCAAAATAGCCACGCCCCAAAAAGACTGGTTATTGGGCGTTGACAGTTGGCGAGCCGTAGGTAAAATATCGACTTGTCCTGGGGACGTAGCTCAGTTGGGAGAGCGCTGCCGTCGCATGGCAGAGGCCGAGGGTTCGACTCCCTTCGTCTCCACCCTTGGATTTGATAAGCCGCTGACATTGTGTCGGCGGCTTTTTTTAAAAGAAAGGGCTGTACCATGGCCGAGCTTGAGTCCCAACCACTGTCTGCCGAGGAACGCGCCGAGTTGGAAGAGCTCCGCGCCGAGAAGGCCCGCCGCGAGGCCCAGGAAGAGGCACGTCGCGAGCGTGAGGAGCTGACCGCCCTGCGTGCCGAGCGCGAGAAGGCCGAGGAGGCCGCCGCGAACGTCGCCCCCGCGCCCAGGCCCGCCGCCGCGAAGCCCGCGCCCGCCGCACCCAAACCTCAGCCTAAAAGGGCCGCTCGTCCCAAGCCCGTCGAGCCCAAACCGAGCCGTGACGAGATGACCTTTGCCCAGCGCATGGTCACCTCCAAGGAGCCCACGGGCGAGAACGAGATCCCCTGTATGGCGCCGGCTCAAAAAATCATCATTGTCCTTGCCCTCATCGCGTTTGTCATCTTTATGGGCTACACGATCCTGACCAGCATGGGTCTGCACTAGCCTGTTCGCGCTGGGCTCCATGCCCGCACGCCCGCCTCGCCAACCCTCAACCTCTGCACAACGCATCCGAAAGGTCGCCCCATGGCTTTGACCGACATCTCGCATCCCACCGACATTGCAATGCTCACCGATCTGTACGAGCTCACTATGGCCCAGGGCCTGTGGGAGAGCGGCAAGGCCAATGAGCAGGGTTGTTTTACCGCGTTTTACCGCGACCATCCTTTTGGCAGCGCCTATGCCGTCATGTGCGGCACCGCCGAACTGCCCGAGCTGGTCGAGAATCTGCGCTTTACGCCCGAGGACATCGACTACCTCGCCTCGCTCCAGGCCCCGGCCGGCGGCGCGATGTTCAAGCCTGGATTCCTCGACTACCTGCGCGATTTTCGTGCGCATGTAAACATCGACGCCGTGCCCGAGGGCGAGCTCGTCTTTCCGCGCGAGCCCATGGTTCGCGTCACCGGCCCCGCGCTGGAGTGCCAGCTGCTCGAGACGGCGCTGCTCAACATCGTTGGGTTCCAGACGCTTGTCGCCACCAAGACGGCGCGCGTGGTGCTGGCGGCGGACGGCCGTCCCGTTGCCGAGTTTGGCCTGCGCCGCGCTCAGGGTCCCGATGGCGGCTTGGCCGTCGCGCGCGCGAGCTACGTTGCCGGCTGCTCCTCTACGTCCAATGTGCTCGCCGGCCGCCGCTACGGTATTCCCGTCTTTGGCACGCATGCGCACAGCTGGGTGATGAGCTTCGATTCCGAGCTCGAGGCCTTCCGCGCCTTTGCCAAGTCGAGCCCCAAGAACTGCACGCTGCTCATCGACACCTATGACGTGCGCGAGGGCTGTGAACATGCCATTACGGTTGCCAAGGAGATGGAAGCGGTGGGCGAGCGCCTGTCGGCCATTCGCATCGACTCCGGCGACCTCGCCAAGCTCTCAAAGTATGTGCGCGGCCGTTTTGATGCCGAGGGCCTGCCCTATGTGGGGATCTCGGTTTCTAACGATTTGGATGAGTACACGATTCAGTCCCTGCTCGACCAGGGCGCGCCCATCGACAGCTTTGGCGTGGGCACCAAACTCGCGACCTGCTACGATCAGCCTGCGCTGGGCGGCGTGTACAAGCTTTCGGCCCGTCGTGCGAGCGACGCGGAGCCGTGGACGCCGGTGGTGAAGCTTTCCGAGCAGCCCTACAAGCGCACGATCCCCGGCGTGCAGCGCGTACGACGCTATTACGACGGCTTTGGCGGTCCGGTTTGCGACATGATTTATGACGAGGATCATCTGGCAGGGGAGGGCGCCGCGCGCGGCAATACCCTTGTGGCCGTGAACGATGCCGCCCTGGTGACCGACGTGTCCGAACTCGAGTATCGCGAGCTGCTGGTGCCGATCGTGCGCGATGGCAGTGCGGTGGCTCCGCGTGAGAGCATCCAGGACGCGCGCGAGCGCTGTGCTTGGGCGCTCGACCATCTGGACGCAGCTTTCAAGCGCTTCCTGTACCCGCAGACCTATGTGGTGGGTATGGAGCAGGGCCTGGCTCAGGTGCGCGACGAGCTCGTGCGCAAGAACATGGCCGCGGCCTCTGCCTTTCCCTGGGCTCACTAATTCCTTGGGCGGTAGGGGCGAGTCACGCTTCCCTGGCCACCGCCTCGGCCGTTCGCTGAACAGTTGATTGGTTTGACGTATGACGACTTCTTATAAAACGATGGTGGTAAAGATCGGTTCGTCCACGGTGGTGGGCGCCGACGGCAAGGTCAACCGCGCCTTTATCGGCGGGCTTGCCGACCAGGCCGCAGCGCTGCGCGAGCTTGGCTGGCGCCTGATCGTGGTGAGCTCGGGCGCCATTGCCTGCGGCTATCCCGTGCTGGGCTTCGACCGTAAGCCGGTCGGCGACCTGCCGAGCCTGCAGGCCTGCGCCTCGGCCGGTCAGTGCATCATCTCGTCGGCCTACGACGAGGAGTTCCATGCGCGCGACCTGCTCACCTCGCTCGTGCTGCTCACGCGTCACGACACGGCGCGCCGCACGTCCTACCTGCACGCGCGCGACGCCCTGCTTCGCCTGGTGGAGCTCGGCGTGGTGCCGGTCGTCAACGAGAACGATACCGTCACCGTCGATGAGATCAAGTTTGGCGACAACGACACGCTGGCGGCGCTTGTGAGCTGCCTGGTTTCTGCCGATCTGTGCGTGACGCTCTCGGACATCGATGGCCTCTACACCGCCAATCCGCATGAGGATCCGACGGCCGAGTTTATCCCGGTCGTGCATAAGATCGATGCCAAGATTATCGCCTCGGCGGGCGATTCTTCCACATCGGTGGGTACGGGCGGCATGATCACCAAGATTCGCGCGAGCCGCATTCTCATGACGGCGGGCATTCAAAGCGTGATTTGCTCGGGCGAGGAGCCCGATGCGCTCGTGCGTCTGGCCCGCGGCGAGAGCGTGGGTACGCTGTTCGATCCGCCGGCGGAGCGCCTGGACATTGCGCCGCGCAAGCTGTGGATCGCACTGGGCGACAAGGCGCACGGCTCGGTGACGGTCGATGACGGCGCCGCGAAGGCGCTGGTCAGCCGCGGTTCGTCGCTGCTCGCGGTGGGTATTCGCGAGGTCGATGGCGTGTTTTCCGAGGGCGATGTGCTCGACGTGTGCGACCCGAGCGGCATGGTTGTCGCCCGTGGTATCGCCGAGGCCGATTCGGACGTGCTGGAGCTTGCCGCCGGCCGCCGCCAGGACCAGATTGCCAGCAACCGCCTGCTCGCAGACCTGGCCGAGAAGCCCGCGATCCATAGGGACAACTTGATAGTGTTTGCATAAAGAGAGGCAGCGCTGCGGCTCGTTTTGCCAGCAGTGCTGCCTCTCCTTTTCCGGCACTTGGGGACGTTCCTTATGTGCCGGCACTTTGGGACACTCCTTTGCTAGAAGATCTGGCGCAGGTCTCCGCGGTTGAGGGCTTCGTCGAAGAGGTGCTTGAACACCACGCTGCCGTGCAAGCCGTCGTGCTCGAACTCGTTGGTCACCCAGGCATGCGAGTTGCCCACGCGACTGAGCGTATCGAGCTGCATGCCCGAGTCCACGTACATGTCATCGAAGTACACCGCGGCCTGCAGGGGCACCTCGTTGCACGCCAGGCGCTGCGGGTCGTAGATCTTGTCCCAGCTTGTGTCTTCCATAAGCAGATCCATCGCCGGCTTGAAGGGCTTAAGTTCGGGCATCTGCTCAAACATCCACGGGAACATGGCCTCGCCGGTAAACATGAGCGGTCGCGTGAGCGTGTCGAACTCGGCACGACGGGCCTTCTCTTCTGCCGCGGCCCAGCGAATGGGCATGGTGTCGCCGTCGGCGTAGATGAACTCCTGAAGCGTCCAGTACAGCGGATTCGTGCGCGTGTTGGTGCGCTCGAAGGCGCGCATCAAAAAGCTGTCAGATACCGAGGCGCCGCAGGCCAGCGTGCCGTCGCCGTCAACAAAAGCATGATCGAAAATCCAATGCATGCGCTCAAAGCTCGGCTTCATGCCAAAGTCGCTGCCCATGAGCTGTAGGCGTTCGACCGTCATCGGCGAGCCGTCGGGTAGCACGGGCTTTTGCTCCTCGAGGGCATCTGCCAGGGCCGTCACGCGCTCGACGTCGGCGGGGTAGCGGTTGTAATACTGCTGCGTCTTGGCGGCCATGCGCGGGAAGGTGTGCGCGTAGACCTCGCTTGCGCTCGCCGGTACGTGGGGGATGCCGCCGCAGGTAAAGCTTGCCGCCACGCCCTCGGGGAAGAGCGACAGGTAGCTCAGCGTCAAAAAGCCGCCGTAGCTCTGCCCGAGCGTGACCCAGGGCCTGCCGCCAAAGCCCACCAGGCGCAGGTACTCAAAATCGCGCACGATGGAGCTGGCGAGGTGGCGCTTGAGGAAGTCCGCCTGCGAGCGGGCAGCATCGGAGCCGGCCGCCTCGGCGCGCTCGCCCAGTGCGGCAATCGTGCGCCCGTCTACACAGCTGCTGCGCCCGGTACCGCGCTGGTCGGGCAGCACGACGCGGAAATGCTTGACGGCCTCTTCGATCCAGCCATCGCTTGTGGGCGACAGCGGACGCGGGCTCTCGCCACCGGGGCCACCCTGCAAAAAGAGAAGGAGCGGCAGGTCGTCGTTGATGCGGTCGGGTGCGCAAACCACGCGGTAGAAGAGCTTGATGCTCTCGGGCGCGCCGGCGATGGGCGCCGGCATAGCGCCGCGGCGCATGGTGCTGCCGACGGCCAGGAGCATCGGCTCCAGGCCGCGCCAGTCAAGGGGGACGTCGATGCTGTGGTCCTCGACGTAAAGGCCGGGGACGTGGTACGAAGTGATGAGGGCCATGTGAGTCTTCCGTTCGTTGCGGTGTTTCGGGTTGACCAATTCTACCGCCGCGGGCGAGGCCATGCGCAAATCGGCTACCATGGTTGCAAACTTCTAGGAGAAAGGGCCGCCCATGTCGGTCGATATAGCCACGTATGTCCACGATCTTGCCGTTGCCGCCAAGGCAGCGTCGGCCTCGCTTGCCACGGCGAGCGATGAACAGCGCCAGGAGGCCGTGCGCGCCATGGCCGCAGCGCTGCGCAACGGTGTCGACTCCATCGTCGCCGCCAACGAGCTCGATATGTCCGCCGCGCGCGATGCGGGTACCTCGGCCGGACTGCTCGATCGTCTGCTGCTGACGCCTGAGCGCGTCGAGGGCATGGCCGCCGGCCTGGAAAAGCTCGCCGAGCTGCCCGATCCCGTAGGCCGCGTGCTCGACCACCGCGTGCTTGCAAGCGGCGTGGACCTGACCCGTGTGAGTGTGCCGCTGGGCCTGGTCGCCATGGTTTACGAGGCGCGTCCCAACGTGACGGCCGACGCCGCGGGCATCTGCATCCGTACCGGCAACGCCTGTATTCTGCGCGGCGGCTCGCTGGCCTATCACTCGTGTGCCATGATTTCTGAGCTGCTGGCCGATGCGCTCGAGGCCAAGGGCTTCCCGCGCGAGGCCGTGTCGATGATCGAGTCCACCGACCGCGAGGCCACTGGCGAGCTCATGAAGCTCCGCGGTATTGTCGACGTACTCATTCCGCGCGGCGGTGCAGGCCTGATCCAGCGCTGCGTGCGCGAGTCGCTTGTGCCGGTGATCGAGACGGGCACGGGCAACTGCCACATCTACGTGCATGAATCCGCCGACTTCGATAAAGCGCTCAATATTATCGTCAACGCTAAGACGCAGCGCGTGGGCGTGTGCAATGCCGCCGAGTCGCTGCTGGTCGACCATGCTGTGGCCAATGTGTTTTTGCCTGCGGTTGTTGCCGTGCTGCACGACCACGGCGTGCTCATTCACGGCGACGAGGCCACGTGCGCCGCGTGCGCCGATGCCGGGCTTGCCGAGGGCGATGACTACGTTGCCGCGACTGAGGAGGACTGGGGTCGCGAGTACCTGGCGCTCGAGATGAGCGTGAAGGTCGTGGCAAACGAGGACGAGGCCATCGCACACATCAATCGCTACGGCACGATGCACTCCGAGGCCATCGTTGCCGAGGACACGGATGCTTGCGAGCGCTTCCTGGACGCGGTCGATGCCTCGGCCGTGTACGCCAACGCCAGCACGCGCTTTACCGACGGCGGCGAGTTTGGCCTGGGCGCCGAGATTGGCATCTCGACCCAAAAGCTCCACGCCCGCGGCCCCTTTGCCGCCGAGGCCCTCACCACCTACAAATACAAGCTCCGAGGCACCGGCCAGGTCCGCCCCTAAACCCCTCGTAAACGAAAACCGCCACAAAGGTGCCTGTCCCCTTTGTGGCGGTTTTAGGTGGGGTGGGCGGTTAGGCCTGGAAGGTATCGCGGTCGGGGGCGAAGGACTGCATGGCCGCGATGGTACGGTCGAAGAGCTCGGGGAGCTCCCAGCCCAGCATCTCGGCACCCTGCGTAATCACGTCGCGCGAGCAGCCGGCGGCAAAGCGCTTGTCCTTGAACTTCTTCTTGAGCGACTTGGTCGTAAAGTCCATGACGCTCTTACTCGGACGCATGATGACGGCAGCACCGATCAAGCCGGTGAGCTCGTCGCAGGCAAACAGGATCTTTTCCATCTGCAGCTCGGGCTTGGGCAGCGAGGTGTTGAAGTCCGACGTGTGCGTCTGAATGGCGCGAATGAGATCGGGAGAGGCGCCCTCGCCTTCAAGGATCTCGGCCGCATAGATGGTGTGGTTCATGGGGTCGTCCTCATGCTCCTCCCAATCCAGGTCGTGCAGCAGGCCGACGATGCCCCAAAACTCCTCGTTCTCGGGGTCGAACTCGCGCGCAAAGTAGCGCATGGTGCCCTCGACCGTCTCGCCATGGGTGATGTGGAACGGGTCCTTGTTGTGCTCGTTGAGCAGTTCGAACGCGCGGTCGCGGGTGATTCCGGCGGTAAGCGGCTCTGCCATAAGAGACTCCTTGTGCTCGTGGGTATCGCTAAGAATGAATACTACTGGAACAAGAAAACCACCACAAAGGTGCCTGTCCCCTTTGTGGTGGTTTTTGGCGCGGATGGGTTAGTTGAGGGCGGCTTGGGCTAGGCGAGCTTCGGCGTCCTCCTCGGTGACGCCCAAGGCCACGGCGAACTCCTCGATGGAACGACGCTTGGCCTCCTTGAGTACGCGCATGTAGTAGGAGCTGGGCTTTTTATCAGCTTCCTCGGCCTGGCGAATGCGGTGCATCATGGTCTTTGCCACGCGGACCGTCTCGGGTGCGCCCAGCTTGAGCTGCTGCTTAAAGTGCGTCTCCTCAAGTGAGCTGTTGCGCTCGGTAAAGGTGTCGCACTCCAGCTCGTCGTAGTGGCTCAGCAGGTGCTCGGCATCTTGCTGCGAGATAGCGGCGTGCAAACGGTCGGCCTGCGCCACGGGGTACATGAGGATCGTCTGCGCATGTCCCTGCTTGGTCTCGAGCAGCAGCATGGGCTGCGGTGTGTCGTCCCTAAAACCGACGACGGTGCAGACTCCCTGGCCCGGATGAATGACGTGTTGACCGATTGAGAACATGCTACCTCCAACTTATACGAATTTACGTATGTCTAGAATAACACGCTGACGTGCGCAAACCCTTACTTTATGCAGGAAAAGCACACAATTCCGATAGGTAAGAGTATTCGATATTCCGAGCAGCTCATGCACCTGTTTATGCATTTTCTGCAGGTGCACAATCAGCAGGCAGGCACCTATCTTTGAGTGATCCCGTGCGAGCTGTAGTCATTTTTGTGCATATGCAATATCGATTAACTTTACCCTACGACAGTAGCTACCGCTTGTGATAGAGTGCTACAAACTCTGGCTTTTGCCCTACGAGTGACCAAGAGCTCGGGGGCTTTAACACAAGGAGGATCTATGCCCGAGAAGATTGAAGAGCTGGTACGCGCTGCGCTTGCAGCGGCCCAGGAGGCCGGCGACCTTTCCGCATTTGAACTTGACGATTGCGCTATCGAGCGACCGGCTGATACTTCTCATGGCGAGTGGACCTCCACCATGGCTCTGAAGTCCGCCAAGCTGGCTCACTGCGCCCCGCGCAAGATCGCCGAGGCCATCGTTGCCCATATGCCCGAGGATCCCGCGATCGAGAAGGTTGAGATCGCAGGCCCCGGTTTCATCAACTTCTACCTCTCCGTTGCCGTCAAGAATGCCATCTTTGGCGAGGCTCGCGAGAAGGGCATGGACTTCGCTAAGTCCAACGTCGGTGGTGGCCTGAAGACCCAGGTCGAGTTCGTTTCCGCCAACCCCGTCGGCCCCATGCACATTGGTCACGGCCGCTGGGCCGCTCTGGGCGACTCCCTTTGCCGCGTCATGGACCACGCCGGTTACGACATCCAGCGTGAGTTCTACATCAATGACCACGGCTCTCAGATGAACACCTTCGGCAACTCCATCAGCACGCGCTATATGCAGCTTGCCGACATCATCGCCAAGCAGGGCGTTGATATCGACGAGGCTCACAAGCTGCTGATCGCCGACCGTGACGCCTTTGTTGCCGACGAGAACGACGAGCACCCCGAGACCCATCCGTATCAGGACAACTTTGCCGAGACCTTGGGCAAGGACTCTTACGGCGGCGACTACATCATCGACGAGGCCGCCGAGTTCTGGCGCACCGACGGCGACAAGTGGGTCGACGCCGATCCGCAGGAGCGTATGGAGAGCTTCCGTGAGCGCGGCTACGTGAAGATGGTCGACAACATGCGCGACCTCTGCCACGCCGTCAACTGCGACTTTGACCGTTGGTACTCCGAGCGCTCGCTGTATGTGAAGGACACCGAGGGCGAGACCGCCGGCACCTCCGCCGTCGACCGCGCTTTTGAGAAGCTCGACAAGATGGGCTACCTCTACACCAAGGACGGCGCCCTGTGGTTCCGCTCCACCGATCTGGGCGACGACAAGGACCGCGTCCTGATCAAGTCCGACGGCGAGTACACCTACTTCGCCTCCGACGTCGCCTATCACTGGGATAAGTTCCAGCGCGTCGACCACGTCATCGACATCTGGGGCGCCGACCACCACGGTTACATCGAGCGCGTCCGCTGCGTCTGCGACGCTCTGGGTTACCCCGGCAAGTTCGAGGTTCTACTGGGCCAGCTCGTCAACCTGCTGCGTAACGGCAAGCCCGTCCGTATGTCCAAGCGCAAGGGCACCATGGTGACCCTTCAGGAGCTCGTCGACGAGGTTGGCTCCGATGCCGCTCGCTACACGCTCATCTCCAAGAGCTCCAACCAGATGGTCGACTTCGATATCGAGGCCGTCAAGAAGCGCGACAACTCCAACCCGGTCTATTACGTGCAGTATGCCCACGCCCGCGTGTGCTCCATCCTGCGCCGTGCCGCCGACGTTACCGCCGAGCAGGCCGACGAGATGGGCATGAAGGCCGTTGCCGCCAAGGCCATCGGTGAGAACGTCGATTACTCGCTGCTGACCGACCCGACCGAGCTCGCCCTTTCGCGCAAGCTCAACGAGCTCACCGACCTGATCGCCAGCTGTGCTCGCGATCGCGCCCCGTTCCGTCTGACCCACTTTGCCGAGGAACTCGCCGGTGACTTCCACAGCTTCTACGCTGCCTGCCAGGTGCTGCCGAGCGAGGGCCGTCCCGTCGACCCCGAGCTTTCGCGTGCCCGTCTGGCCGCTTGCGATGCCGTCCGCGTGACGCTCGCCCTGGTGCTCACCCTCGTTGGCGTTTCCGCGCCCGAGCAGATGTAACCTGCGGGTCATTTGACCGTGTAGGTTTGGTTTAACTGAGCCCTATAAGCCCGATCTCCCACGGAGGTCGGGCTTTTTTCGCAAATGCCGACGTATTGACGAATTTGGAACTGCTGGAAATACGAAACTATGCCGGTTTACTACGATGAATTGGGAATTTCCAACCACGCCGGCTTTTCGCAAAAAAGCGCAAGGCATCTACCTGCGGTTTTAGTTCAACATGTTTCGGAGTGGTCGCGGTTGAGCGATTCGTCGTAGTAAACCGCCATAGTTTTGGCGGAGGCAGTCTGATTTGTGGGTGGTAGACCAAAGAGTGTCCCTTTTGACTAGTCGTTTAAGAACGCCCCCAATGACTAAGTTGCAGGTGGCGGCGGTTGTGTTACACTAACGCTGCGTAGTTGACGCAATCATCTCGATACAGATCAATGATGTCCGTCGTTTTGAACGGAACTAGACTGTTTAGCCGCCCTGAAGGTTTATGCAGGGAGCATGTGATCACAGGGCTTGAAAAGAAAGTTGAGCAAACACTGTGTCTGATCAACAGCAAGAAAACGAAATAACGACGACGCAGGCCGCTCCCGCTGCACCGGTTGCGTCGGACCAGGTCGCGGCGCCCGCGCAAGCCTCGGCTCCTGAGATGCCCAAGGCTGCTTCGACGCCTACGCCTGCAGCGGCTGAGAAGGCCGTGTCTGCAACTGGTGAGGAGGCTGCTCCGGCAAAGCCCAAGCGTACGCGCCGCACGGCCAAACCTGCCACTGACGGCGAGGAGGCCACCAAGCCCAAGCGCCGTACCACGCGCACGACGCGCGCCAAGCGCACCGTTGCAGCTGACTCTTCGGCGCCGATTTCCGATGAGGTCGCGCAGGCACGTGCGTTGGCGCAGATTAGCGAGGCTCAGGTGGTGCGCGCCCGCCGTCGTGCTGCCGAGCGCGAGGCCGCGGCTCTGACCGAGCTTGCAGCTCCGTCTGTGCCCGAGACGCCTGCCGCCATCGAGACCCCTGCCGCCGACCTGCCGACCGAGAAGCCGGCACCGCGCACACGCCGCCGCACGGCTGCTAAGGCCGAGCAAGTTGCGGAACAGGTAGCCCCCGAGCTCACTGAGGCTTCGGTCCGTTCCGCGGCAGGGGAGGGCACATTGCCTGTTGAGCCCGCTGCGCCTGTCGAGGCCAACGAAGTTCCCGTTGTCGATCCGGCTTTGCGCCCGCACCGTCGCGGTCGCAAGCCCAAGGCCTTTGTCGAGGCAGAGAAGGCCGCAGCAGCAGCCGCCGCCGCTCGGGATGCTGCGGCGACCGCCGAGTCTGCAACCGCTGCCGATGCACCCGTCCAGGATGCTACGACTTCCGAGGCCGCTCCCGCCGATGCCGAGCCCGCCGACGTCCGTCCCGGTCGCAGCCGTCGTACTGCTGCTAAGCGCACGTCCAAGGCCAAGGCTGCCAAGAAGGGTGCGTCCGAGGATTCTGCCGAGACGACCGCCGATGCGTCGACTGATGTCGCCAAGGCCCAGGACGTCGAACAACCTGCGTCCGAGAAGCCCAAGCGCGGTCGTAAGAAGTCCGTTAAGGCCAAGGCGTCCGAGCAGCAGGATGTCGAAGCGCAGGTTGATTCTGGCGCCGAGGCCAATGACGCCGCCGCGGCCAATGTTGGCACCGCCGCAACCGATGGTGCCGCCCCCGCTGAGGGCGAAGACGGCACTCGTCCCAACCGTCGCCAGCACAAGCGCAACGACGAGCGCAACGAGCGTAAGGACGACCGCAACAACGACCGTCGCAACCGCCAGCGCGATCGCAAACAGCGCAACAAGGAGCGTAATGCCGCTCCCACCGAGCCCACGCTTTCGCGCGAGGAACTCGCGGCCATGAAGGTCGCTGAGCTGCGCGAGAAGGCTAAGGAGTTCGAGATCGAGACGACCGGCAAGAAGAAAGCCGAGCTCGTCGAGGAGATCTACGTCACCGCCGCGAAGGCCGAGGGCTTCCGCGACATCAAGGGCATTCTGCAGATTCGCCCGGATAGCTCCGGCATCATCCACGCCCATGGCTACATGAAGTCCAACGACGACGCCTTCGTGCCCGCCTACCTCATCCGCTCCGCGCGCCTGCGCACGGGCGACGTCATCGAGGGCTCGCTGCGTCCTTCGCGCGGCGGCGACAAGCGCGCCGGCCTCGCCAAAATCACGACCGTCAACGGTCTGGACCCCGAGCAGATTCGCAACCGCCCCAAGTTCGGCGACCTCACCCCGGTCTATCCCAACGAGCCGCTGCGCATGGAGCACGGCAAGGACTCTATTACCGGCCGCGCCATCGACATCGTGTCACCGATCGGCAAGGGCCAGCGCGGCCTGATCGTGTCCCCGCCCAAGGCCGGCAAGACCACGATCCTCAAGAAGATCTGCCAGTCTATCTCGATTAACAACCCCGAGGTGCACCTCATCTGCCTGCTCGTCGACGAGCGCCCCGAAGAGGTCACCGATATGCAGCGTTCCATCAAGGGCGAGGTTGTGGCGTCGACCTTCGATATGCCTGCCGACAACCACACCCGCGTGGCAGAGCTCGTCATCGAGCGCGCCAAGCGCATCGTAGAGCTGGGTGGCGACGTCGTGGTGGTGCTCGACTCCATCACGCGCCTCGCCCGCGCCTACAACTTGGCGGCGCCCGCCTCGGGCCGCATCCTTTCGGGCGGCGTCGATTCGGCGGCCCTATATCCGCCCAAGCGCTTCCTGGGTGCAGCCCGCAATATCGAGAACGGTGGCTCGCTTACCATCCTGGCCTCTGCCCTCATCGACACCGGTTCCAAGATGGACGAAGTCATCTTTGAGGAGTTCAAGGGCACCGGCAACATGGAGCTTAAGCTCGACCGCGACCTGGCCGACCGCCGCATCTTCCCGGCTATCGACCCCGTTGCCTCCGGTACGCGTAACGAGGACCTGTTGGTCGACGAGCAGATGCGTCCGTTTGTCTTTGGTCTGCGTCGCATTCTTGCCGGCATGAACAACACCGAGCGCGCAGCCGCATCGTTTATCAAGGGTCTTAAGGGCACCAACACCAACCAGGAGTTCCTGGTGCGTTCGGCCAAAAAACACAGCGACTACGAGCAGACGTTCTAGGTTGTCATCCACGCGCAGCGATAGTCATCAATGCGATAAAGGGTCGGGGCTTTGAGCCTCGGCCCTTTTCTATAGCGCCGCTCCGCGCTTATTTTTGACCGTAAGACCGACGAGCAGCAGGTTTCCCGTTTCAATCCGACATCGTCACTTGCAATCGACAGGACGGTTTCGCATAATAACTTTTAAGCTTCGCGACGGAAAACGCAGATGAAACGAACCATATACCGTTGCTTTGGGGCATAGCCCCGCTTCATCTTCTCTCGCGCAGCCAACTGAATGATGCGATTTGGGTGCTGGAAGATGGGGAGAGCTCATGGCTTCTTCTGATGCAACACAACGAGCAGTCCTTGCCGGACTTTCGTGCGGGATCGGCCTTGCCGCTCCCGTGGTTATGTATGCCGCGACGCTGCCGTTTTCGTCGGTGAACGAGACGGTCGTGGCGGGTGCAGTTCCCTTCGCCGTGGGCGCGGTGGCGGGCGTGGGTATCTATGCCGCCTCGCTGGGTATCTCCGAGTATCGTGCGCAGCGTGAAGAGCGTCTGTTCCAGCCCGATGCCATGGGCGGTGCCGCCAATCTCAATCAGCATCAAAGCGAGTTCAAGACCGCCTCGATTCCAGCTCAGCAGCAGGATGCGATTCCGTACGCTGCGGCTTCTGCTTCTCAGGCTCAGTCGGAGCAGTCTACCTCGGCATTCCTTTCCGGCCTGACTGGTGCGTTCCAGCGCCGTCATGCCGATGATGGTGTCCCTACCATCGCTCGAGCCGCAGATGCTATGGACGAGGCCGAGGCTTGGTCCATGATCGACAGCATGCTCGACGACGATTCGCCGGTGAGCTGCGACCCTGCACGCTCGCGCGACGTCTATCAAGTCGCCATCGACGAGCTCACCAACGGCGGGCAGACCGGCTCCTTCAATCGCGATGATATCGCCGCCGCGGCACGCGCCGTGTCGGGCTCCCAGGCCGCCCCTGCGGGCAGCACGGCGGCTTTCGTGGCACTCGTTGCCAATGCGGCGGTCAATAACGCCTACAGCGCTACCTCGGCGGACGCGAACGCTTCTGCCGATAATTCGTACGTTGATGAAGCCATGACCGCGGACGAGGAGGCTGTTGCCGCCCGCCGTGCCGCCGAAAGCTCGCTTTGGGGCGCTCCTGCCCAGCAGCAGGCGGCTGAGGCTGCGCCGTACAATGCAAACCTCGCCAGCATGCCTATCATCTCCGGTGCCGCGGGCATCGATCTCGATGACCTCGATGAGCCTGCAGCCATCACCGCATCGATTGATGCCCAAGATCGCATCGACACCGGCGACCTTCCGGACGCCTCGCTCGAGGTTGATGTCCCCATGGCCGATTACTCGGGCCACGAGGGTATGTGGGCCGCCGCCACCGCGATTCTGGATGAGATTGACGAGCCTGCTCCTGTTTCAGCCCCCGCTCCCGTCGCTGCCCCTCAGCCTGCTGCCCCCGCCTATGTCGGCCGTCACAGCGCTGTGTTCCCCGAGGATACTGCCCGTATCTCGCGTGAGAGCATCGAGCGGGCCGAGGCTATTGCCGCCGGCATTATGGAAAATCGTCGTCACGAGCGCGTCAATCAGATCCTCGAGGAAGAGATCGAGCGTCTTCAGTCCTCTACCGCCAAGCGTACGGGCCGTGCTTATCTGAGCGTTATCGAGGGCGGTACCGCCAGCTTCGCGCCGCTCCGTGCGGAGGCATAACTTCTGCATGGTTAAGATCAATCGAAAATGGGCGGTCGTAACCTGCCTGATGGCGCTCTTGATCTGGGGCAATTCGCTGGTTCCCGGCTCGGGGTCGGGCTCACTGAGCCTAACGGTCATGGAAGCTATCCGCGGTTTCCTGCACGGCGTGGGACTTCCATATGAATGGGTGACCAACTTTGTTGTTCGTAAGTGCGCGCATTTTACCGAGTATTTGGTGCTCGGCATCCTGGCAACGCACGCCTTTGATTTGGCTCTGTTAGACCACATTTGACACGATCGGCTGTTCGTCGAACCGGAAA
>NZ_QSBK01000015.1:0-67514 GCF_003465685.1 Collinsella sp. AF04-24 | reverse complement strand
ACTCAGGACTCAGCGCAACGCGTTGCGCTGAGTCCTGAGGCTGTTGCAATGAAGATGAGAATCAAGGGCCCACGCGCGAACAGGATTTGATTTTTGAAATATGGACGAATTCCTCGTCAGGAGGGTAAAATGGTGCCGACGGCAGCCCAAGTTGTAGAGAGCTGGGCAGAGCCGTTGCTTAATGAAGTTGGGTCATCGTCTTAGCGACGGTGGCCTTTCTTTTTGGGCTTCGAACCCTGCTTGAGTGCCTTGGAAAGGCCGACAAGGGCCGTGAGGAGCGAGACCATAGCGGTCAGGAGCTTCACGAGCTCGGTGAAATCGGTCATGGGCATCACCTCCCATCAAATGGAGGGCTCTGCCCGGCACGAGTGCTGCCGACAGCAAGGACGATTCTATCAGAGCGGCTGACTCCCGCCGATCAATTCATACTCCTCACCCTCGCCGAATTGCGAGCATGAAAGAATCGGCACTGGATGGCAGCGCGCTAGGGCACCGACGATAGGCTTTCCAAAACTAGCGAGGCGTGTCTCCGCGCGAGTAGTCAGCGCGGTCGACGACGCGGTCGTCCAGCTGCCTCGACACAGCGCCGCCGCCGTGCGCCTGGCCCGCGGCGCGAACGCGGTCGTCACCGGCATCGGGAACGGCGCCGGCGTAGCGGTTGCGAATCTCCCTTGCGTAACCGCGACGCGCAAGAAGCTCATCGCGAACCGCCGGATCTTCGAGCAGATCGTCATCACACTTCGGTGCGATGAACTTCGGGAACGAGTTGTAGGCGACGCCCTTGCTCGCCTTCGCCTGCTCGACCCACGCCGAATACGCCTTCTTAAGCCGTTGGATGTAAATCTCACAGCGCTTCTCGTATGGAAGGGCTCGCTCTGCTTCCAGCACGTTATTTTTGAAGGCCGCCTCGAGCTGCTTGATCGCGAACCGCCCGTCAAGACGGGTCAGGTTGAAAGTGCACTTCGGGTTGCCGGCCTCCTTGATATCGAGATCCGTCGCATAGACTCGGTTGTTCTTGATGAAAATGTCTACGCCCCATGAGGCAAGTAATTTTTTGAACTGCTCCATATTCTTCGGGTGGTAGTCGTTGATTGCAATATGGATCAGCTCGCGCAGATTGTTTTTATAACTGTACTCTCCCCGATCGACAATCACCTTTTCAATATCGCGCGGCTGTCGATCTCGAATCTTCGAATTCTTCTTTCCCTTTTCGAGCTGGGCGAGATTCCAGTCCTTATCGAGTTCGCGGACCCATGAGGCGCGTTCGTACTTTCCCTTGCGACCGCCGATGTCGCAACGCTTGCCGGTATCAAGGTTTGTCCGGTTGATTGCCATATGGACCGCGAACCGTTTTCCCGCCTTATCGCTTTCCTCATGCAACGCGAGAATCACTTGTTGATGCGGATAGTGCCTCGCAAGCCATTGCTCCGCGTAGGCCAAACATGCATCGGGGGTCATCTTGCCTCCGTTGCATGAGCATTCTTCCGGAAGGAACGCGAGGATCTGGTGTAGCAGGATTACGTTTTTGGCTCCGGCTCTCGACGGCTTGTCGTGGTGGAAAACCTTTCTGGTTCTATCCATTTTCGAAAACCAGCGATCGCTGTATTCGATGTTCCAGCCACCGCGCACAAGCGCATGTTTTCCGTTGATGTATTTACGGACGTTCTTCGCATACCGTTCACTCGAAACGCTCTTCTGCTTAATGACGGTCATTTTGGTCACCGCCGACGAAATATCGCTTCTCGAGCTCGTCGATGAAACGGTCCAGCTTACGCCCAACTTGGTAAACCTTTTCGAGTATGCGGAAAACAGCTTTCTCGTTGTACGCGGGAAGCCCCTGGGCGTTCACAAAATACATCAGCTGATTGAGATTCGTTCCTTCCTTCAAGAGCTCGTGATAGATCTTGTCGATCGACGCCCGATCGACATCAATTTTCTCGACATTCCCTTTGAGCAGTACGCGACGTGCATACGCACTGACAGTCATATCGAGGGAATCAGCATTGCTTTCAATTATCTTTTTTTCTTCCGGCGAGACCCGGACGTGAATGTCATCGGTTCGGAATTTCTGGTCAGCGATTTCCGAAAAACCAAAATCGATATCGAGATCGTCGGCATTGCACAAAACGAAGCGGATGAGTTCCGCCTCGCTCATCTCATGTCGCTTTGCGATTGCAGTGATGGCTTTCTTCTCGTCATTTGAAAGAGACGCCTTGACGGTGTGTGGGCGGAGCCTGCTCATGATTCCTCCTCGGAAAACGAATCAGCGATCGGAGAGGCCTCCGATCAAAACCTGCTATGCGATTCGCTTTCCTTTTGATGAGGAACGGCTGGCGTCGTTCCAAAAATGAAGAATCGACTTCGCGATTCTTTATCGCGAAGTTTCAACTTCACAACAACCTTATCGCCGTAGCAGGCGATAAGCAAGGTCTGTGGCGTGGTGTTTTTGGGGTCCGGATGGACCCACAAAAACACCACCCACAGTCATCTTGCAATCGCCTGCTACGGCGATTGGGCGGAGCGCAGCGTAGACACGAAATGAGAGGCCTCGTTTCGAGCGAAAGGCTTCGCGGTGTCGTAGTGTCAGCGAAGACCGTGAGCGGAAGCGAATTTTTAACGCGAAGGATGCTGAGTGTTAGAGATTCGCTGTAGCGAGAGCGGAGCGGTAATGCGAATGCGAGGGATGCAGAGTGTTTGCATTACCGCGCAGCGGACTCCGGGCGAGGGCTGGAACAAGTTGATGGAAGACCTTACCGATTTGCGGAAGGTTTTGCCCGAAGCATCCGGCACCGCCGGATTCTTTTGGAACGGCCTCTCGTTTGATTGCTTTCCTATCGTTTGCTCCCAGATTGGGCGTCTAAAAAAGGCGGCCGAACCGGCCGCCCACAAATAAATATTCACCGAACGGAAGAGGAGAGGAACGATGCACATTACTCCCAGTGGCCGGCGACGTCGACAACCCAATGCTGTCCCGTAGCCTGCTGTTCATAATGTCCCTGATCCTCTTTCGTTTCATAGGAGTCGTTTACGACAGATCCGCCGATGCCGCCGTTTTCGCCATCGTTAATAATCCAAGCATAGGCGGCATCGGATGAATCGAAGGGCCCTACCATAGTGCCACCATGATTGACCCAGAAACGAGGATGACGAGTGTATACCACATTCGGCACCCAAACCTGTCCATAGTCTGTCTCCCAGTGGCCCTGCTCGGCAACCCACTTCTTCTGGCTGCCGCCGTTGGAAGAGGAATTGTTGCTGCCGGAACTCTGCGAATTGCCGGAATTCTGCTTGGACTGGGAAGAATCGCCCTTGTTGTCCGACTTCGAGGAATCGGAAGACTTGTTATCCTCCTTCTTGGAGTCATCGGACTTCTGGTCCTTGCCGTCGGATTCTCTCTTCTCCTCGGTCTTGGCTCCAGAGGTTTGCGTCGCCTTTTCTTCGCTTGGCTTCTTTTTGTCTTTATTCTTCACCGCCGTGGCGGCCCTTTCCGTAGAGCCGCTTCCTTGCTTTGCAACGCTGGCACATCCAAGTTGAGGTGCCGAAAGGCACACCAGAAGCGCAACGATAATAGCCCTTGTTCTCACACCGATCTCCCCGTCCGTGAAACCGGGCGTTGGACACCAGCCGATATCCAACGCCCGACTCGCTTTTACATCTGCTCGCGGCGCTTCTTTTGATCGAGGAAGACGCCGGCTGCCACGAGGACGGTACCGCCGATGACGAACGTCTCGCCGATGAGGCCCGCGCGGTCACCGGTCTGGGCGAGGCTGCCGGTCTGGGCGGTATCCGTGCCGGCGAGGTGCTTCGGGGTGTATGCCGCCTGCTGCTTTGCGGCCTCCTCTGCCTCCTGTCGTGCGATCTCATCGGAAAGCTTCTGCTCCGCCGCGATGCGGTCGGACTTCGCCTGCTCGTAGGCGGCGAGCGCCGTATCATAGCCGGGCTTGAGCCCGTCCACCACAGCCTGCTTCTCGTCCAGGATGACTTTGGCGGGCGCGACCTTGGCACGTGCCTCGACTGCTGCGGCGAAAAGCGCGTTGAGGGCGTCATCCGCGTTCACATCATGGCCGGAAGCGATCGCCGCGCCGGCATCGATGGAGTCCAGCTTCGCCAGCTTGGCGTCTGCCTGCGCCTTCGCCTGTTCGGCGGCAGAGACCAGGGACTCGGCGGCGCCGGCGGCTGCCTTCGCGGCATCGAGCGCGGCCTTGGTGTCATTGACGGCCCTTACTGCATCCTGCTCGCGCTGCTGTGCCTCTGCGAGCTTCGCGGCAAGACCGGTGAGGATGTCGAGGTTCGACTGTGCGTCCTCGAGATCGGTCTGGGAGCCGGTAAGCTTGTCGGCGGCAACGCCGGCGTCGGCCTTTGCGGCATCGACGGCACGCTGGGCATCCGCGAGGGCGCGTGCGGTGTCGTCCGCCTTTTGCCTGGCGGTGGCGAGGACGGTCGCCTTCTCGGCCTGGTCGGCTACCGCCGCGTCGTGGGCGCTCTTTGCGGTATCGACCGCCTTCTTGGCGTCGGCGACGTCCTGGAAGAACTTCGCGAGGTCGGCGTTCGCATCCATGACGTCCTGCTGCTTGGCCTCGGTGTCCGCCTTGGCGGAGTCCAGCTTGGACTGTGCAGTCGTTACGGCTGCGTTGGCGGCATCAAAGGCGACCTGCTTCTGCTGGACGGTCGACTTTGTCGTAACGACTGCCGCGTTGGCGGCATCGAGGTTCGATTTCGCCGCATCCAACCCAGCTCGGGCATCCGTGACGCCCTGCTGCTTGGCGGCGAGATCGGCCTTTGCGGCATCGACGGCACGCTGGGCATCGGTGACGTCCTGCTTCGCGGCATCGACACCTGCCTGTGCGGAATCCACCGCGACCTGCTTCTGCTGGACGGTTGTGGCGGCGCCGGCGGCTGCCTGCTGCTTGGCGGCGAGATCGGCCTTGGCTGCGTCGAGCGCGCTCTTGGCGTTCTTGAGGCCGTTGATATAGGAGGTCAGCTTCTGCTCGTACTCGTCGACGGACATGGGGTTCATGTTCCAACCGGAGCCTGCCCAGCCCAGGTTTGCGGTATCGAAGCTGTCGGTCTGCCAGCCGTTCATGGTTCCCTTGCTGCAGACCGCCATGCCCATATAGCCGATTGCAGGGCTGATGACATGCAGGTAGTGACCGACGGTTGCGGGATATCCTGCAACCTTAAAATGCTGGTTGACATAGGATTCAATCCCGCTATGCGACTTGTAGAAATCTACGGCATCCTTACCGATTAGCCCGGTGACGCCATAGAGCTCCTGAACCGCCTGATCGAAGAAAGCCTTTTCTTGGTCCACCCACTGCGGTTTCGGATCGGTTCCATAGTTCCACGCGAGGTTTTCGCTCGTATCAAACTGCATGGAATGCCCAAACTTGACATCGGAATAGTTCGCGTTGGCAATCGCCGCCGCAATGAGCTTGTACGTGACCTGGAGCTCAGGGAGACCGACGGACTTGCGATACTCGTTGATGGACTTCATGTACGGGATTGCCGCGAGCATGTTGTCGAGACTGGTCGCGTCGAGGCTGTTCCCCACTTCGGTGTAGTCCTTGTATGTGCAGTTCTGGATGATCTCGATGGCTGAATCGGCACCCATGGCACGGAAGAAGCCGATGGCTCCCTGCTTGAGCTGCGCGCCGGCAGAATCGAGTTTCGCCTGGGCCTCGTCGACCTTCTGCTGCGCGGCGGTCACGGCGGCGTCTGCGGTATCCTTTGCGGCCTTGGCGTTCGCGAACTCTACGTCGGCGGCTGCCTTGGCGGACTCGGCGTCCTTGACAGCCTGCTTCGCGGCATCCAGCTTGGCGACGGCGTCGGCATTCGCCTGCTTGGCCGCATCGAGGCCGGCGTTCGCGGCATCGAGTGCGGACTGGGCGGCGTTCACACCGGACGTGGCATCGAGGGCAGTCTGCTGCTTCGCGGAGAGAGCCACCTGGGCATCATTCAGGTCGGCTTGTGCCGTTGCCGCAGCGGACTGTGCCTGCTCGAGCTCGGACTCGCACTGGGACTGTGCCGCTCGTGCGGCGGCGAGGGCTGCCTCTGCGTCCGTGACCTTCTGCTTCGCGGCATCGTACTCCGGACCGCTGGCGCCTGCCTCCGCTACGGCGAGGTCGGCTTTCGCCTTCTCGTAGGCGGCGCTGGCGGCTGCGGCCTTCGCATCCGCCGCGTCCTTGTTCTGCCTGGCTGCAGCGAGGACAGAATCGGCGGAATCCTTTGCAGACTGGGCCGCAACCAGCTTGGACTGGGCATCGGCAAGCGTCGCGTTGGCGTTGGCGAGTTCGGCCTGTGCCCTGCTCACGGCAGCCTGGGCGTCGCGCACGGCCTGCTCGGCGGCACTGATTGCCTCCGGGGTGGCGCCTACGGCATCGGCCTTGGCTTTATCGAGGGCGTCCCTGGCATCCTGGGCCGCCTTGAGGGCGGACTGGTACGCTTCGTCCTTCTCGGATGCATCCGCCTTGGCGTCTGCGAGACCCGCCTTCGCCTGCTCGAGGTCCTTGCCGGCGGCATCGGCGGCGTCCTTGCCCTCCGCGACCTGACGGGCGTACTCGTCCATTGCCGCTCGGTCGGCTGCCGTGCCGGCGCTGACTGCCGAATCGTAGGATGCCTTGGCCTGGTCGCGGGCGGAAGCCGCCTCGTTGTAGGGACCGGCGGCCTCATCGTAGGATGCCTTGGCGGCGTCCTCCTTCGCCTTCGCCTCGTCGACCGCCTTCTGCAGGTCCGCGATGGTCTGTGCGGCGGATTTCGCGCCGACACCGGATGCCGCGCCGGCGTGGGCGGCGATCGGCGACATCACGGCGGGGTGCTGCGTGCCCCCGTCACCGGTCTGGGCGAATGCCGTGAACGGTGAGATGAGGCTCGATCCGGTCATGGCGGCCATGGTCGCCGCGGTGACGGTCAGACGCGCGATCCCCTTCGGGGCATGAATCTTTTTGTTTGGCAGTGTGGCGAAGTGATCGCCGCCGGCAGCGAAATGCTTTCCCTGAGTCATTGTGCTGTTCCATTCCTTTTCCGTGCCCTATCCGACTGGGCATCAGAGTGCTTTCCAATAGAGATAATTATGCGCCTTAACAGGGATTGTTGTATATAGTCCGTTGGCTTTTATACAACAATCCATGACTCTTTTTGTCATGGATATCTCGCCGCTACAACGATCCTTTGGTCTACGCTGCAAAGAATTAAGATCAAAGTCTGGTTACTCTCAAGTACAATTTGCGAATCGCATCGGCATGGACAGGTCTTACTACGCCTCGATAGAGGTAGGACGAAGAAATGTCAGTCTTTCTAACCTCTGTAAAATTGCTAACGGATTCGACATGACAATCGCTGCACTCATGACTGGTGTGACTGAGAAAACGGATTAGTCCATCAATCAATCAGCGAACGCAGTGAGCGAATCAATCGACGGCACAGCCGGCGGCAAGGTCACGGCACGTGACCGCGCAGCGAGCTTCGCGAGCGAAGGGGGACAGCATCGCTGTCCCTATTCTTTATCGGCGGCGTAGCCGGCGGCAAGGACACGGTACGTGGCCGCGCAGCGAGCTTCGCGAGCGAAGAGGACGGCATCGCCGTCCCTATATCTTTATAGTATATTTCTCTATTAATTGGTTTCACCAAAATGGGTATTGCGCAAGCTTCTGAACAGGCGTTTTTATCAAAAACTCAAAGCAGCCGAATCATCAAAATGGTGAATTTTTCTACCCAAATTGAGGAAGCGCTTCACCAAAATGGAACCGACTAACGGCTGTTGAAAACTTTTTATCCCCAAAATGGTGATTTCCTGTTTTCAGTGGAAAACTCGGTAAGTTAAATTATTTACTTACCAGATTTACAAACAAAAGCAGTTCTTAACCCTAAAACCAGAACAGGTCAGAAGCAAAATTAACTCCTGACCTGCGATTTTTCTGGTGCCCCCGGGCGGATTCGAACCGTCGACACCCGCTTTAGGAGAGCGGTGCTCTATCCCCTGAGCTACGGAGGCATGTCGTATTAGTGTAGCAGATTTACGCCGCTGTAATGCAGCGTATACCCACTCTTCGAAGTTGCGGTGGAACAGCCCTCCGGAAAGTGCGTCCCACTATCCAGGCAAATTCTGGGTCAGACTTTCCCCATGAGACCTCGCTGGGAAACTGTGACCCAGAATTTCGGCTCGAAACGGGACACGGTTTCCCAAACGACCCCGTTCCGGAAACTACATCCCGGAATCGACGCTCGAACTGGGATGCACTTTCCCGATCGAGCCACATGGGAGACTGCGTCCCACTTTGAGGGGGCGCTCTTTAATGACTAGTTGCCTTTGTGGAAGAGGTTTTTGATAACGGAGGGGATGCTCTTGGCGCCCTTGGCCGTCACATCGATAAAGTCAGGCGAACGCACGAGCTTATCCTCGTCAACGTACTTGCGGACCGCACGAAGCGTCTCTTTGTCATCGCGCGTCGAAAACGTAAAGTGACCGTTGTCCTTGGTGAAGATAGCAAAACGCGTAATCTTCTTGGTGCCGCGCAAAACCTCAGCGGCAATATAGTCGACCTCATCCCACGGGATCTGAATAAAATCCTCGGGATTGCGCTCGTTATAGTACTCAAACGCCTTATTGCCCACCATTACGTTACCGTGACTGGTAAGCCCCATCAGGCAGGTTGCCGGCGTTGCCAGATCGACCGTGCTGTTCTGAGATTGCGCCATGCGCGCCTCGCCCTCCAAATAAAACAATCGGACCGCATCCAGTGTACCCACCGGGTGCGGTCCGTTTCAATGGCTCAAAAGCCCTTGCCTAGCAATTCTCGGTCTTAAGCCGAAACGTGCTTACATGAAGCCGCAGACGCGACCGATGATGCCGATGGCGAAGAGAGCCAGGATGATGACGATCGGGCTGACCTTCTTCTTGAGGAGCTTGCAGACCAGCAGGGTCAGGCACACGGCGGCAAGGCCGGGGATGAGCTGATCGAGGTTAGCCTGAAGCGTGGTGACCTTCACCTGATCAAGGGCGTTAGCACCGATGGAGTTATACATCGTCAGTGCTTCCTTGACACCCTCGGCGCCGGCGGGCAGATTAGCCCAGTCGATATAGGCGCCAGCGGACTGCGTGACCTTGGAGACGATCGGGGTAAAGGAGATGGAAACCCAACGCTCGACAAGGGCGCCGATGATGAACATACCAAGGATGGAGGCACCCTCGGTGACCTTGCCCATCAGACCGCCGGAGAGGTCCTTGGCGATGGAGGAGCCGACCTTATAGCCAAACTCCTGCGTGTACCACAGGAAGGCGTAGCGGATGATGTTCCACGCGAAGAAGAACAGCAGCGGACCGGCGATGCTGCCGGACAGGGCCATGGAAGCGCCCAGAGCGCCCAGGATCGGGCGAAGGGTGAACCAGAAGGCGGGGTCGCCGACGCCGGCGAGCGGGCCCATCATACCGACCTTGACGCCCTGGATAGCGACGTCGTCGATCGGAGCACCGTTGGCGCGCTCCTCCTCGAGAGCGAGGGTAACGCCAATGACGGGGGCGGAAACATAGGGGTGAGTGTTATAGAACTCCAGGTGGCGCTTAAGCGCGGCAATCTGGTCGTCCTTGCTGGTGTAGAGCTTCTTGATCGCAGGGATCATTGCGTAGCACCAGCCACCGTTCTGCATACGCTCGTAGTTCCACGAGCCCTGAAGGAACTGATGACGGAAGCAAACCTTCTGACGATCGGACTTAGAAAGCTGAATCTTGTTCTCTGCCATATGTATCACTCCCTTCCTACTCGTAGTCATTCAGAATGTCGCCGAGCGGGTCGCCGGAGCCACCGCCCATGCCGCCACCCTGCTTGGCCAGGTCCTTAAGGCCAAGGTAGATGAGGGCAAGGGAGATGCCGATGAGGCCCAGGGCAATCAGCGTGAGCTGAGGGATGGCAGCCAGGACAAAGCCGAGGATGAAGAACGGCCAGGTCTCCTTGGTGGCCATCATGTTGATGACCATGGCGTAACCGACGGAAGCGACCATGCCGCCGCCGACAGCCATGCCGCCGGACAGCCAGTCGGGCATAGCGTTAAGCGCGTTGGTAACGGCCTCGGCCGGGATGATGCACAGCAGCACTGCCGGGATGGCGATACGAACACCCTGCATGAGGATGCCGGCGTACTGCCAGCGCTCGATGCCGGCGAAGTCGCCCTTCTCGGCGCAGGCGTCCATGCCGTGGACCATAGCGGTGGCCAGGGTACGGCAGATCATGGTCAGGAACAGGCCGGCGACGGACAGAGGCACGGCGACGGCGATGGCGGCGGTAACTGCCTTAGCCGAATCGGTGGCGCCACCGTTGAGGGCGAGCACCATGATGATCGAAGAAGCGACCGAGGCCAGAGCGGCGTCAGGCGCAACAGCGGCGCCGACGTTAGCCCAACCAAGAGCCATCATCTGAAGCGAGCCGCCCAGGAGGATGCCCTCCTGAAGGTGACCGGTTACGAGACCGATAAGCGTGCACGCAACGAGCGGCTGATGGAACTGGAACTGATCCAGAATGCCTTCCATACCGGCAAGCAGCGCGATAATCGCGATTAGAAGAATAGTAAGCGCGGACATGTATCGGACCCTCCTTTACTATGCTTGAGCGGCCAGTTCGGCCTTAGCTTTCTTCAACATGGCGTCGAGATCCTCGGAGGAATCCGAAGGAACCTTGCGGACCTCGAACTTGACGCCCTTGGCCTTGAGGGCCTCGAGGGTCTTGACGTCGTCATCGCCCATAGCGACGGCGTTGGTAACGACGACCTTGCCCTTGGAGTGGGCCATAGAACCGATGTTGACTTCCTTGATGTCGACGCCGGCCTCGATGGCCTTGAGCAGATCCTGCGGGTTCTCGAAGAGCAGCAGCGCCTTGGTGTCACCAAAACGGGTGTCCTTGACGACCTCGGCCATCTTCTTGATAGGCACGACGTTGGCATGGACTCCCGGAGGGGCAGCCTGCTCGATCATGGTCTTGCGGAGCTCGTCGTGAGCAACGCCGTCGGAAACCACGATGATGCGGTTGGGGTTGATCTGCTTGGTCCACGTGGTGGCCACCTGACCATGAAGCAGACGGGTGTCGATACGGACGTGGGCGATCTTGATGTGCCCGTCGCCGATGACCGTTCCCGGAGGGATGGCGCCTGCAGGAGCAGCGGCGGCCGCAGCCGGCTTCTTCTCCTCGGGCTCCAGAGACTCGGGCTTGACGCGCACGCCGGCCTTAGCCTCAGTCACGAGATGTTTTGCGATCGCATGTGCAGTGTTCTTTGCGTCAAAGCGCTGCGAATATGCCTCGATGAGCATAGGCAGGTTGACACCGGTGACGATAGCCCAGGAATCATGGCCCTCGATGAGACCGCTGATCTGGTTGAAGGGCGTGCCGCCCCACAGATCAACGAGGAAGAGCACCTGCTCCTGGTCCTCGAAGGAAGCGATTGCCTCCTCGACCTTGGCGCGGAAGTCGTCGGGGCCCATGCTCGGCTCGAGCGAGACCACGGCTACAGACGGCTGATCGCCAAAGACCATCGAGCCCGTCTGCTTGATTCCAGCCGCCAAGTCACCATGGCTAGCAAGAACAATACTTACCATCACATAACCTCCTTTTTGTCTACGTAATTCCTACACGACAAAAAAGAGTATAGCCGCAAGCGTGGCTAAATTATAGGAAAAAATGTGAACGGTTGGATTATTTGTTTAAACGTCCTGCTTTGTTACAAGTTGGTTACATCGCTGGTTTTCAGCTATTCCTCGCTAAACATAATTAGTTTGACCATCTTAGAAAACAGATACAAGCACAGCATTCATTAATACCGATTTAAATCGGATAAGAACCTGCTTGACTCTTCGATATTTTGTTTAAACAGACGTGACTTGACTAATTTCGTTAGTTATGCTTTAGCAAGCCGTCAAAATAGAATAGTCATTGGGGACGTTCTTTAATGACTAGTCGTTTAAGAACGTCCCCAATAACTAAGTTAGGCGATGTGGAGAGGGTTGGCGGCGTCGACGGCGTCAGGAGCAGCGGGACCATCAGGGGTAGCGTCTGCCGGGTCCTCGTCGGGGGTCTCGATCTGCTTGATCATGACATCCTGGCCCTGCAGCAGATAAGTCTCGCCGCTACCGCAATGGGGACAGGTCTTGCCGTGCTCGACCGTCGCGTAGTCGCGGCCGCACGCCTCGCAATGTGTCACGGCCTCAACGGGCTCCACGATAAGCTCCGAGCCCTCGGTGATAGGCTTTTTATCCGCTGCCCAGCGCCAAGCGTCGAGCAGCAAGTCGGGAACGACGCCCGAGACCTCGCCCAACAGCAACGTCACGCTCGAAACGCGACTTACGCCGTTGGCGCGAGCCACATTCTCGACATCGCGAATGATGTGATACACGATTCCGAGCTCGTGCACTTTTAATTCCTTCCGCCGTTCCCGTTATGACTACTTACTTGCGACCAAATTTGATCTTGATGGCACGCTTGAGTGCGTACTTGCCCAGGCTGGGGAGCTTTTGCTCGTATTTGACCATCGTTGAGCACTCGGGGCGGTCGCGATCCAGATGGATGGCATCGAACGCGCACTTGGTGGTGCACAGGCCGCAGCCGATGCACTTGTTGGGGTCGACGATCGAGGCGCCGCAGCCAAGGCAGCGGGCGGTCTCGGCGCGCACCTGCTCCTCGGTAAAGGTCTCGACGTACTCGCTAAACGGCGCGGCCTTCTCGCGCTCGCGGTCCACATGGGCAACCTCGCGGCTCGCGTTGTCGTAGCTCTCGATCACGACGTCGTCGCGGTCGAGCGCGGTGTAGCGGCGCTGGTTGCGGCCGATCGTGAGCGTGGAGCCCGGCTGCACAAAGCGGTGGATGGACACGGCGGCCTCGTGACCGGCGGCGATGGCATCGATGGCAAAACTCGGACCGGTGTAGACGTCGCCGCCCACAAAGATGTCTGGCTCGGCGGTCTGGTAGGTCTGAGGATCGGCAAGGGCACCCTGACCGCGGCCAAGCTCCACCTTGGAGCCAGCCAGCAGGTCGCCCCACACAATGGACTGGCCAATCGACATGACGACACGGTCGGCATCGACACGGCGCAGGTCGTTCTCGTCGTACTCGGGCGCAAAACGGCCCTCGTCGTCAAAGACACGCGTGCAGCGCTTGAAGGTGATGCCGCGCACATGACCGGCCTCGTCCAGGTGAACCTCCTTGGGGCCCCAACCGCAGCTGATGTGCGCGCCGTCCTCGGTGGCCTCGCGACGCTCCTCCTCGCTGGCGGGCATCTGGGCCTCACTCTCCAGGCAGAACATCTCAACGTGCTCGGAACCCAAACGGCAGGCGTTGCGCGCGACATCGATAGCAACGTTGCCGCCGCCCACCACAATGGTGCGGCCGGGCAGCGCGTCGATCTTGCCGCTGTTAACCTCGCGAAGGAAGTCGACGGCCACGGTCACGTCCTCGGCATCCTCGCCCGGAATGCCGGCAAGGCGGCCGCCCTGGCAGCCAATGGCAACGTAGAAGGCCTTAAAGCCCTGCGCGCGCAGCTCGTCGAGCGTCACGTCGCGACCGACTTCCACGCCATAGCGGAACTCGGCACCCATCAGGCGAATAACCTCGACCTCGGCCTCGATAACGTCTTTCTGCAGCTTAAAGCTGGGAATGCCATAGGTGAGCATGCCGCCCGGGCGCTCGTTTTTCTCGAACACGACGGGCTTGTAGCCCTTCTCGGCCAGGTAGAAAGCGCAGGACAGACCGGCCGGGCCGGCACCGATGATGGCGATCTTCTGATCGAAGCCGCCAGCACGCGTCGGGGTCACCACAGGTGGGACATAGCGGGTCGCGGCGTCCAGATCGCGCTGGGCGATAAACTTCTTGACCTCGTCGATGGCCACGGCCTCGTCCACGCGACCACGGGTGCAGGCGTCCTCGCAGCGGCGGTTGCACACACGGCCGCAGATAGCGGGCAGCGGGTTCTCGCGCTTAATGAGTGCTAGGGCCTCGTCATAGCGACCCTGAGCCGCGAGCTTCAAATAGCCCTGAACGGCAACGTGCGCGGGGCAGGCCGTCTTGCAGGGAGCGGTGCCGGACTCATGCGTCTCGATGCGGTTGTCGTTGCGGTAGTTGGGCGACCACTTGGTGTGGTCCCACTTGGTGGCATCGGGCAGCTCCTGGCGCGGATACTCGGGCACCTGTCCGCCGGACTTTTTGCTGCAGAGCTTCTGGCCCAGCTTGGCGGCGCCGGCCGGGCACACCTCAACGCAGCGACCGCAGGCCACGCACTTGTCCTTCTCGACCTTGGCGACATAGGCCGAGCGCGACAGGTTGGGCGTGTTGAACAGCTGCGAGGTGCGCAGGGCGTAGCACACGTTGACGTTGCAGTTGCAGATGGCGAAGATTTTGTTCTCACCGTCAATGTTGGTGATCTGGTGCACAAAGCCGTTGTCCTCGGCCTGGCGCAAGATGTCGTAAACCTCGTCGCGGGTCACGTAATGGCCACGATCGGTCTCGACCACGTAGTCGGCCATATCGCCCACGGCGATGCACCAATCGGCCGGGTCGTCGGCGCAGCCCTCACCCATCACGCGACGGCTCGCGCGGCAGCTGCAGGTGCTAGCGGCATACTTACCCTCGTATTTGTCGAGCCAATGCTCGATATGCTCAATAGGCACCGAGGTGCTTGCGGCGTCGATGGCCTTCTCGACCGGAATGACGTGCATGCCGATACCGGCGCCTCCGGGCGGCACCATCGGCGTGGCGCGGGACAGCGGCCCCTTGGACGCCTGCTCAAAGAACTTGGCATAGACCGGATGCTCCTCGAGCTGGCTCACGCGCATGTTGAGGAACTCGGCGGAACCCGGCACCAGCATGGGCAGTACCCACTGCTTGGCGCGCTCGGGGTTTTCCCAGTTGTACTCGAGCAGACCCGTGTAGCTCATGTCGTCGAGCATCTTCTCGATATCGGCCTCGGGCATGCCGGTGAGCTTGACCATCTCGGGCAGCGTATAGGGACGACGCATCTTCATCTTGCAGAGCACTTCGGCCTGCTCGTCGGTTGCGGCCTCGGCAAACGACCAGTACTCATAGCCCAGCAGCTCGTCGCGATGCAGCAGACGGTTGGTGCAGTGCTCGCACAGCTTGACGATTGCCTCGCGCGGATGCTCCGGCAGCGGCGGCACAAACTCCGCGCCGATATCGGGCTCGGTGTAACTAATCCCCGGTCCGTTGAGAATCATGGTTGTCCCTTCTCTTGCCGCAGCCCAACGAGGCCGCAGCGCCCCTCTTTTTACGGGCCCGACATGCCCCCATGCCGTTCGCCCAATATTGTTGACATTGTGTCAAAAATAGTATTGACGAACCGTCAACAATATTCAAGACTGTTAGGCGAACGGTCAAGCAAAAGAGGATGAAAGGCGGCAAAACATGGGCAACAACACGGCAGGTACCTCTGTGGTCGATGCCGTCCCCGCATCCGATAGCGCGGCAAAGCGCTTGACGGGCGACGAACGCCGTCGCGAGATTCTCGATGCCGTGCGCACCGTAAGCTCCGAGCTGGGCGTGTCCCACCTATCGGTATCGGCTGTGACCAAGCGAGCCGGCTGCACGCGTTCATTGTTCTACCACTACTTTGCCGATATGGACGCCGCCGTCACCGCTGTCATGGACGAGGCAATCGACGGCTTCATTACTGAGCTCGAGCAGTGGAATGCCAGCCGCACGGTTGGCGACATCGAGGGGGCGCTCGACACCGTCGCCCCGCTCTTTAAGCGCCTGGTCGCCAGCGGCCACGAACTGCCGAGCACCCTGACCTCCAGCAGCGGCGCGCTCTACGGCGGCTTTTTGCACAACGTGGTCCAACGCGTGGCGCAGTATATCTGCGACACCACCGTGGTGGATTTTGTCGCCCATCATGAGCTACGCATCGACCATGTCTACGAGACGTTCTACACCCTCATCATGGGGTTGTTGATGTATATCCGCACGCACCCCGATGTGCCCGACGAGACGGTCAAGGAAATCATCGCCTCGACACTCCACATCGAGGGCTACACCGCCAAGTATCCGGAGCGCAAGCCCCAGAACTGACGACATTTGGTCAAACTGCCCGCGATCGGAAGAGGGGCCGCGGGCTTGTGAAAGGAGAGCAGCATGCTGTTCGATGTTTGGGGTAGCGATACCCTTATCCACTGGGCCGGCTGGGCCATGGTCTTTATCGGCCTGATCGTGCTCAACGAGGTCGGCCGCCGCACCAAGCTCGGCGCGGCCATCATCTTTGGCGTGGCTCCGCTGGCCATGACCATCTACTGCGTCGCCATCGCCGTCGGCGTTTCGCAGGGTGCCGAGTGGGCGCTCACCAACCCCACCCATGTGTACCAGAACAGCTGGTTCCACTACGCCAAGGTCTACGCGGCGTTGGCCGGTTGCTGGGGCTTCATCGCCATTAAGTATCAGTGGGGCAAGATCGGCAAGGCGCACTGGTTCCGCGCGTGGCCGTTTGTGATCGTCGCCATCAACATCATGATCGCCGTCGTGTCCGACTTCGAGAGCGCCTATCACTTCTTTGTCCTGGGCGAGTCCACCTGGGTCACCTCCGAAGGTGCTACGCAGTTGGCCGGCTGGAACAACGTGTTCAACGGCATCGCCGGTATCATCAACATCTTCTGCATGACCGGTTGGTGGAGCGTCTACGCCTCCGAGGACAAGACCGACATGCTGTGGCCCGACATGACCTGGGTCTACATCATCGCCTACGACATCTGGAACTTCTGCTACACCTACAACTGCCTGCCCACCCACTCCTGGTTCTGCGGCTTTGCGCTGCTGCTGGCGCCCACCGTCGCCGCCTTTATCTGGAACAAGGGCGGCTGGATCCAGAACCGCGCCTTTACGCTGGCCATTTGGTGCATGTTTGCCCAGGTGTTCCCGTACTTCCAGGAGGAGTCCATCTTTGTGACCCACTCCACGCTCGACCCCGGCGCCGCTACCGCGGTCTCGATCGCCGCACTGGTCGCCAACGTCGCCGCGATCATCTACATCGCCTACCGCGCCAAGAAGCTCGGCCGCAATCCCTACAAGCAGGATGTCTTTGAGGGCACCAGCGATTGGGAGAAGGCCACCGCTCGCCGTGCCAAGGTTGATTACGCGCACGCCGAGTAACATGTTGGCCGCTGTTGGCACTTGGGCATAGGCCCGCTCACCAGGCCTTTCAATCCAATGTCTCGCAGAGCCCCCGAAAAGCGTTTCGCTCGCTTTCCGGGGGCTTTTTGTCGTTGCGCCTCTATTCATCTATTCAAAAACACGCGCATATATAAAATCGGATTTCAAATCATGCGGCGGCTCTATGGAGCCCCGTTTTTGGGTACATTGTTGTCCCGATATTGAGCTTGGGGGATATATGAAAGATGAGACGATGGGCCAAGAGGATGCGGTCCAAGATGCAGAAGCGTGTGCCGAGGCCCTGGAGAGTCTAGACCAGATCGCGCTGGCCGAGATTACGTTTGACGATTCGAGCGTTAATGTGCAGGATGAGCCGGAAATCGAGGCGCAGCTCGATGATCAGGATGCAAAAGACGATGGCGCCGCGCCCACCGAAGACGAGGCAGGTCACGAAGACACCGAAAGCGAGGCCGGCAATCAGCTCGAATCCGACACGGGCGAGGAAACCGTCTTGCTCGACAGCTTGCCGGCCGAGGATTCGCTGACCCGCGAGCTTCCTGGCCTGGGTTCCGCACCAGTCGTCGACGAGACCATCGCCATGGGAGATATTCCCCTGCCGTCCGCTCCCTCGGCACACGAAGCCGAGGTTCGTCATCGTAAGATGTCGCCCAAGCGCCGCAATCTGATGGTCGCCGGTGTCGTGGCCGTCGCGCTCGTCGCCGGCGGCGCGGGCTATGCGGCTTGGAACGGATACCAGCAAGAGCAGGCCGCCGTAGTTGCCGCAAACGCCCATACCATGATGTCGGTGCAAATTGGCGTACATGCCGCGGGACTCGACTGCTCCACCGGCTCAAAGATCCCCGTGCAGGTGAGTGGCCAGGACTCCGACGGCTCTTCTGTGAGCGAAACGCTCTACGTTGACGAGCACGGCCGCGGCATCAAACTGCTGCCCGGCGATTACACGCTCTCCATCGCTGCCTCCCCCATCGCGGCCGACGGCACCATCTATACCGTCCCGACCACCAAGACGCAGGTCACCGTTAAGAGCGATGGACAGGATTTAAGTGCCCAGGCTGCCTTTAAACTCAAGGTGCCTTCGGCCGACACGGTAACCAACGACCAGATCGACGCCGCCGCCAAGTATGCCGAGGAAGGCGGCGCGAGCTCCGCCGCCACCGCCAAGGTGCTCCAGCAGGCGGCAACCGCGCGGCGCGACGCCGCCGTCAATGCCGTGAGCGCGCAAAAGGCACAGGCAGCCCGTGATGCCGACGCCCGTCACAAGGCAACCGACCTCTACCAGCTCGATATCCCCGTCGAATGGTACGGCAAGGTCGAGACTTGGCAAAATGGCAGCACGCTATGCATCTATCTTGCCGGCGACAGCGATACGCCGATTGTGACGCTCGTCGCGGTGCGCGAGGGCGAGAGCTTTACGCCCGATGAGGGCGATACGGTTTTGGGTGCGGCCAATCTAGGCAACGGTTATACCGTCTACGCCAGCGGCCCCGTCTATCCGTACGTGGTGCCCCAGACCATCAACGGGCGCACGCAGAACCCCGTGTCGACCTATCCCATGGACACAGCCATTGAGCTTGTCGAGCTTACGACCGGCAACCGCTACACCTACAGCCAGATCAAGAGCGTGCTGGTCGGCAAAGACGGCAAGGCCGACGCTGCCACCAAGCTCGAATGCGACTACATCGCCCAGATTCTGCTGCTGAGCATCAAGGCCCAGGACTAGCCGGGCGCATCATGGTACTCCCCAACCGTGATGAAGGGGCCAGGAGGTCCTGGCCCCACAGATCCGTAGATGATTAGGCAAGGAGCCACTTCCATGCGGGCACAGCGTGTACCACACCGTGTTCACATGGAATATCGGCCTGTTCATCCATAGTAACGATTACCGACTCGCCAAGATCAAACTGGGCCATCGAGGCATCGAGGGCTGCAATTTCGCGTTCGCGCGTTTTCTCGCTTGCCATATCCACACTCACCTGAGTCAGGCTATAAGCCTGCATGAGAAGTGCATCCCCAGCCACAAAGTCAACCTCATGGCTTTTATTCTTCTCCTTGACCAGTAGGCGGCAGACCGAACCGACCCGCACCGCAGGAGTCCTTCTTCTGAGCGCATTGAACACCGCAGTCTCGAGCCTCTGGCCCTGGTCCAATGCCGATGCGGGAGAGAATGCTCCAACCATCGCAGGATCGACAGCGTAGACTTTAGACGCAGACCGCGTATTATTTGCAAGTGAACGCGTAAACTCCGGCACAGAAAACAGCAGGTAGGCGTCCTCGTAATACTCAAGTAAGTCGCTGAGCGAATTACGACTGACGGGTATCTGCCTGCTCTTGAACTCGTTGTACACCTTGTTCACCGACAGCTCTCGTCCCGAAGATGCCATACACCGCGTCAGAAACAGTGAGGCCAAACGAGGGCTCTTGACGTCGTAACGCTCCACAACGTCCATAGCGACCGTTCGCGACGCATATTCCTGTAGCAGCTGAATCGCGTCTGCGGGCGTCTGCTCAAGTGTCGCGATGAATCCCCCTCGCTCGAGATATCCGACCAGATGGTGTCGGAGCAACGCTGCAGCGCTTGAGGAGAAGGGCGCGTTCGACTCAGGAACGCTCCCCGTCTTATATCGGACGTATTCCGAAAAACTCAACGGAAAAAGCTCTCGCACAAGAGAACGGCCCCTGAACTCGCTCTTAAGTTCTGAGGACAGCATCTTAGAAGAAGATCCCGTCACGTAAACGGTCGCCTTCTCCGTATCGACCACGCGTCGCAGAAACGCACCCCATTCGGGTATTTCCTGGATCTCGTCAAAGAAAAGGTAGGCGCCCTCGCCTCGAGCAGCAGGATATAGTGCATAGAATGTATCGAGCACGTCCGCTAGTAGCGATGGCTCATACGGACGCAAGCGCTCATCCTCAAAATTGAAATATAGCATCCGGTCAAGCTCGACGCCTTGGCCCTGAAGCCGCCGCATCTCCTGATACAGGCGATACGTCTTTCCACAACGACGGGCGCCCACAATCACATATACGATGTTGTCGCGCTTTGGCTCCTGCGGGTTGCCCAGATCAAGGTCGCGCTCAAAGACCTGCGGAATCCCCTGTTGCTCAAAGTCCTTTATTTTTTGAGCCACCAAGTCGTTGAATGCCATAATTCTCCAATCTTGCTCTCCTGCTAATCAAGATTATAACGATTCTTGATTAGCAGGAGAGCAAGATTGTGCGTATCTTGATTAATGGATAAGCAAGTTTTCTATTAGTGGCCCCTCCCGGAGGATATCGAGCGGCCGAGGGGGGCAGGCATGAACGCCTCTAGCCGAAAACAAAGTAGCTAAAAAAGCCCCGTCCCAAATGAGCTACTTAACGCCAGGGGTCAGCTTCGAAGAGGGGCTCGCGCTCGGGGCGGCGATCGCTATAAGGATCGTAGCCGTCGTCATCCTCGTTCTCGGCACGGATGTAGGGGTCGCGCGGCTTGGGCACAGGCTTGGGTGCAGGCTTGGGTGCGGCCGGCGCGGCGTTGGCGACCGGCGCATTCGTCTTGTTCTTGTCTATCATCTGCATATCTCCTTGCCATGCAATCGTGTTCAACATTATCGATTGTCGCACGAAAAAGGGCGGCGGACCCAATTGGATCCGCCGCCCTTGGCGTTTAGAGACGGCTGGCAGATTTTAAGGCATGTCCCATAAATCTACTCGGCGTCGGGGACCTCGTAGGTAGCAGACGGCGTGTTGTCGCACACGACGGTAAAGCCGCCGTCCTTGTCGGCATCGACCGTCACCTGATCGCCCTCGCGCACCGTACCGTCGATGATGGCGGCGGCGATGGCGTCCACGACCTCGCGCTGGACCAGGCGCTTGAGCGGACGGGCACCGAACACGGGGTCCAGGCCACCCACGGCGAGCATCTGCTTGGCCGCCGGGGTGATGGCAAGCGTCATGCGCTCCTTGGCCAGACGCGCGCGGACGTCGGCAAGCTGGATGTCGACGATCTTCTCGATCTGCGCCATGCCGAGCGGATGGAACACCACGATATCGTCGATACGGTTGAGGAACTCGGGGCGGAAGGTCTGAGCCATGGCGGCGTCGACCTGATGGCGCATCTCCTCCTCGTCCTTACCGGACAGATCGGCGATGGCCTTGGAGCCCACGTTAGACGTCATGATGATGATCGTGTTCTTGAAGGACACCTGGCGACCCTGGCCATCGGTCAGACGGCCGTCATCAAGCACCTGCAGCAGCACGTTAAAGACATCCGGATGAGCCTTCTCCATCTCGTCGAGCAAAATCACGGAGTACGGACGACGGCGCACGGCCTCGGTAAGCTGGCCGCCCTCGTCGTAGCCCACGTATCCCGGAGGCGCACCGATCAGACGCTGGACGCTGAACTTCTCCATGTACTCGGACATGTCGATACGCACGAGCGCGCGCTCGTCGTCGAACAGGCACTCGGCCAGCGCCTTGGCGAGCTCGGTCTTGCCCACGCCGGTGGGGCCCAGGAAGAAGAAGCTGCCGATGGGCTTGTCTGGGTCGGAGAGGCCCGCACGGCTGCGGCGCACGGCCGCGGCGACAGCGGAGACCGCCTCGTCCTGGCCGATGACGCGCTTATGCAGCTCGCCCTCCAAGCCCTTCAGCTTGTCGAGCTCGCCCTGCATCATCTTGGACACGGGCACGCCGGTCCAGGCGCTCACGACCTCGGCGATCTCATCGGAGGTCACCTGCTCGTTGAGGCCCTCGCCGTCCTGCTGCTTTTGCGCCTCGAGCGCAGCCTCGGAATCCTGAATCTGCTGCTGCAGACCCGGAATCACGGAGTAGCGCAGCTCGGACGCACGGCCCAGATCGCCATTGCGCGTCGCGCGCTCCTCTTCGCTCTTGGCCTCGTCGAGCTGGCCCTTAAGCTCCTGCACGTGGTCGATGGCGTTCTTCTGGTTGAGCCAGCCGGCCTTTTGCACGTTGAGCTTTTCTTGGACCTCGGCGATCTCTTGGCGCAGAGCCTCCAGACGCTCCTTGGAGGCGTCGTCGGTCTCCTTCATGAGTGCCTGCTCCTCGATCTGCAGCTGGGTGAGCTGACGCGTGGTGGCGTCAATCTCGACCGGCATGCTGTCGAGCTCCATGCGCAAGCGGCTTGCGGCCTCATCGACCAGGTCGATGGCCTTGTCGGGCAGGAAGCGGTCGGCGATGTAGCGGTCGGAAAGGTCGGCGGCGGCCACGAGTGCGCTATCGGTGATGTGCACGCCGTGGAAGATCTCGTACTTCTCCTTGAGGCCACGCAGGATCGAGATGGTGTCCTCGACGGTAGGCTCGCTGACCATCACGGTCTGGAAACGACGGGCGAGCGCCGCATCCTTCTCGATGTACTTGCGGTATTCGTCGAGCGTGGTCGCGCCGATTGCATGCAGATCCCCACGGGCGAGCGCCGGCTTGAGGATATTGCCGGCGTCCATAGAGCCCTCGGTGGCACCCGCGCCCACGATGGTGTGGAGCTCATCGATGAACAGGATGACCTTGCCCTCGGATTTTTGCACTTCTTTGAGCACGGCCTTCAAGCGGTCCTCGAACTCGCCGCGGTACTTGGCGCCGGCGACCAGCGCGCTCATGTCGAGCTCGATGAGGTCGCGGTCGCGCAGAGTGCTTGGCACGTCACCGGCAACGATGCGCTGGGCGATGCCCTCGACGATGGCCGTCTTGCCCACGCCCGGCTCGCCGATGAGCACAGGGTTGTTCTTGGTGCGGCGGGACAGGACCTGGATGGTGCGGCGAATCTCATCGGTACGGCCGATGACCGGGTCGAGCTTGCCGGCGCGGGCAAGGTCGCAGATATTGCGGCCGTACTGCTCCAGCGCCTCAAACTGGGTCTTGTCCTCGGCAGACGTCACGCGGTCATCGCCACGCAGCTCCTCGTAAACCTGCTCGATGCGCTCCTTGGTGACGCCGGCGTCGCGCAGCACGCGACCAGCCTCGCCCTTGTCCTCGGCAAGCGCCATCAGCAGATGCTCGGTCACCACAAAGCTGTCGCCCATCTTGGTGGCCTTCTTCTCGGCCTTCTCGATGACGCGGACGAGCTCATTGGAAAGACCCATCTGCTGGCCCTCGCCCGAAACCTTGGGTGCATGGTCGATGGCATCCTGCGTGGAGCGTGCGAGCTGAGCCGGGTCGGCACCGATGCGCTCGATGATCACGGAGATATTGCGCTCGCCGGCACCGAGCAGGGCGGACAGCAGGTGAATCGGCTCCACCGCGCCGGCCTGCGCATCGGCAGCCGTGCCCATGGCGGTCTGCAGCGCCTCGCGCGACGTCATTGCTAGCTTATCGATTCTCATGGAATCACCTCTCTTGGGGTGGCCGCCCTACGGGGCGGCTTCACGTTGTTCGAGAAGTATTGTTGCCAGCTTTACGCGATCTTATACACAAATCTAAGTCCCTATATATAAGATTTTCTGAGTGATTGAAAGATAGGACTTGAGAGTGTCGGTCCGGCGCGACCGTGGAACCCAACTGTCTCAATCTGTAACATCTGGCAGCCCTTTTCGGTCCCAGGTGTTACAGATCGAGACAAACGGAACCACCACAAAGGGGACAGGCACCTTTGTGTTGGTCCACATCAACATCGAGCTCGCTCCTAATATCCGTTATTCCTGCTCGTATTGAGGTTAAAATGAACTGTGATTAAAGCATATTCATTTCTCTCGTTCTTGATAGCTCTTCGTCTCAAGGAGCAGATATGAAGTCGTCTTATTCTACTGCTCGCAACGTCATTGCCATTCTCGCCATACCCATCGTGATGCTCTTTCTTATCGTCGTCACACCCTTTTCCCTGGGTATCGCCTCGCCCTTCGATTTGTGCGGGATGGTCGACGCCGGCTCGCGTGCCACCTCGCTCTCCTTTATCTGCCGCGGTGTGCTCTACGAAGATGCAATTCCCACCGGGCTTTGGCGGTCAAAGCTGCCGCTGCTCGGTCAGGTCGACGGACGTTCTCCCTACTTCAACCTTGAACCTCAAGCGATGAACTATCTGATCGATGACCAACCCCTTGCCTCCATCACCCTCGCTTACGACTATGCTCCAAACACCGATGAGCGTCACATGAACCAAGTCCTCGACAAACTGCTTGAACAGTGCGGGCTCACCGATGAGGTCGGCCGAACCGTCGACAGCGACCAGAAATTAAAGCGAACAGAACTCCGCCGCATTGGAAAAATCAGAGAGCGAGGCAGAGCTGCCTACTGGCAGGCCTGGGCGATACGCGACAAAAGCGAATTTGGGCACAGCACCTATACGGTCACCGTCTTCACTAAAGATGGGATCAAGGACAATGTTGACGATTTCGCATCGTCCAAACTCGGCATCCCCAAAACGACCAAATCCGCCAGCCCGGACGAAATCCTGTAGAGGTTTTCATCGAAATGTTGCTCAACCCGAACGGCGACATCGAGCTCGCTCCCCACCACCACAAAGGTGCCCGTCCCCTTTGTGGTGGTTTTCGGCGATCATTTCCGCCCTACGATGCAAGAAGCCGCCGCAGGAACCATCCCTGCGGCGGCTTCTTTGGGTTGGCAGGGACCAATCGCCGGCGTTGAAGGCCGTTTTTAGTCTCCGACGTTGGCTTTTGGCCCCTTCAAGCTATCCGACAAATATCAATATCTTGATAGGATTTCATTCGAGCTCTTAAGCAGATATTCGCGCAGCAATGGAATCGAGAACCTCACCATGCCGCGTGAGGGCGCATCGATAACCTGTGCCTTGATAAGTTGCCGTCGTGTCGCTGTCAGGCTCGCAGGGGGCAAGGAGAGCCCCGCTGCGATCTCTTTGGTCGGCACATTCCCCTCATGCTTGGCCATGGCAATGAGGTACTCAATCGCGCGAAGCGGCAAATCGGCAAGGGCAACGTCGAGCACGGAGCCCTCAAACTCCCCATACGCATCTTCAATGCCCTTCTGGGCATCCTCAAGTGAAATCGACGCATCGCGGTCGGCATGCCTGCGCGCATTCGCGAATACGCGATAGCCCACGAGTTGCACGAGATACGCATATCCCCTCGTAGCACAAGCCGTCATTTCAAGCGCCTTGCCATCCAAGTGCAAACCGGCACCTTCCACGGTTGAAGCCATCGAATCCGAAACATCCGACAGCGGAATCGAGGCGAGCTCCTCAGCCTTAGCTCGTTGTAGAAATGTAAGGGCACGGCCGTTGATGAGGTCCATTACGCCCATGGTCAAGCCAGCAAATACAAACGCGATATTCTTGCGTTCGCGGATAAGGTGCTGCACGGCCGCTGCAACGAGCCGCACGTCATCAGCATCCGCATCCTGTATTTCATCGACCGTCACCAGCAGACCGGCACCATGTTGCGTTTCCCGCGACGCCACGCTCGTCAAGACGCCCCGCAACGTCTCAGGCCCGGTCAAGGACTTAGATACGCCCGCTTTCACCACACCAAGACTTGCTTCTAAATGAAGCTCGGTATTGTCCGAGGTGCGTGCGAGCTCATGTTGGATGGCGTCGACGATACTGCCCGCCGCAGTCACGTCAACCACGCGCCAACCATACGACTTCGCAATATCGCCGAGCTCTGTCAACAGCGCCGTCTTGCCCGACCCGCGCGGGCCGGTAATGCGCATGAGCCTTCCGGGGGCGCCCACGCCTTCTTCGATGCCGTCCCTAAAATCATCAATAACCCGCTCGCGTCCGATAAGGACCGGAGGTTCAGCGCCAGCGGTCGGCTTAAACGGGTTGATTATCGTGCGCTTCAATGTCCCCACCTTCCTACTGTCGTCGTTATCGTGATTATAGTATCAATAGTGCAAATAGTGAAAGTAGTGAGAATAGTTCAACTATTTAATCATGCGGCCGTTTCCCGCCGCTAACAACTAAAGGTGCCAACAGTCCGCGTTGGACTCTAACAGGAAAACATTTGGCCCCTCAAAAACCACCGCAAGGGGCCTTTGTGGTGGTTTTCGCTCCAACACACCCCGCTGTCTCAACCTGTAACATCCAGCGGCCCTTTTCGGTCCCAGGTGTTACAGATTTAGATGAAGCGATCGACGGCAACCGTTTGTCTCAATCTGTAACAACTACTCGGCAAATTGGGGCCCAGATGTTACAGATCGAGATTAACCGCGGAGCCCCGTCCGAAAATCTCAACCTGTAACACCAGGCCCACTTTTAGCGGCCAAGACGTTACAGATCGAGACAAACGAAACCACCACAAATGAACTGCATCCCCTTTGTGGTGGTCCAGAGAAGAATCAGCCCCGATTAAAAGAGGCGGCATCAAGCCCAGCCTACGTTTGGCGACCCCAAATCGAAGCCCAATGGGGCCTTTCAGCCCCCTCATTCCGGACGGTCGCTTTCTTTTGAATATTGTCGTAAGCTGGTATCACTTATCTTAATGAATGCATACTGTTTGCGAGGTACTCGCCGTGAAACGCTCCACCTATATCGGCCTGCTCGTCTTAGCGTTTGCGATTACCGCAGTCGGCGTAGGAATTATCTATCTCGCATTTCTCCCCGCCTCTGCAACGCAGGCGGCGGTTGAGACCGTAAGCTATCCCATCGAAATCCTCACCGATATCGTCAAACCCGATTCGATCACCGTCGATTTTGACGGTACGCCCGCAGCGCTTGGGGTCAGCAACTATCCCCGTATCGAACTTGGGGCCATGCGCTACACCAAAGATGAGCAGCTTATCGGTAGGGCAGCCGAGTTGCTCAAAGGCAAGACGTTTAAGCGGTGGTACGGCGCCGTAATATATCGAGCCAAGAACAGCCAAATGAATGGCGGGTATTATTCGACCCTTGAACTCGATGCGGCAAACGGGAGCAGACTGTGCAACGTCTCATACGACCCCGGCTATGTGGACAATGAAGGGCCGGGGGCCTATATCTCGGATGGCGACGTAATCTACGTCATGGAGGGCGACCAGACGGCAGTCGTCAGTTTTATGGATCAGTGTACCGAAGATGCCTACGAACAAACCTGCGAGCCCGATCCGCAGACAGCGCGCAACAGTGGCTCGGCACGCACTTGGCTATTTGACGACGAAATAACCTGGACCCCATCGAAATAAGGACCCGTCGGGCAGGCACCTTTGTGGTGGTCCAAATCAGAACCACCCTTAAAAAGGGTGGTTTGCTCTTAGGGTATAACCCACGGGCCCCGGGCTCGCGTCTAAAGGCGCGGGCCCGGACTTCGTCCAGGCCTAGTGCATCTTGACCCGTGGCGCGCCGGTCGAACCGGCAGCATCACCCCCTCTTGAAGGGGTCCTCGTACTCCTTCACGCTCAGCCTGTCCAGTGCGATGTCGTGGGACTCCTGCTCCCTGATGTACTTGGCGATCGTCGCCTCGTTCAGGCCGACGGTGGACACGTAGTAGCCCTCCGCCCAGAACTTCCTGTTGCCGAACTTGTACTTGAGGTTGGCGTGCCTGTCGAATATCATCAGCGAGCTCTTCCCCTTCAGGTAGCCCATGACGCTCGCGACGCTGTACTTCGGCGGGATCGCCAGCAGCACGTGCACGTGGTCGGGCATCAGGTGCCCCTCGATTATCTCGATCCCCTTGTACTCGCACAGCTTCCTGAGGATCTCCCCTATGTCGCTCCTGATTTGGTTGTAGATCACTTTGCGCCTATACTTCGGCGTGAACACGATGTGGTACTTGCACATCCACTTCGTGTGGGAAAGGCTGTAGGCCTTCTGGGCCATGGCGACCACCCCTTCGACTCGAATTCTTGACGGCCTGAACAATCGTCAATATCGGTCGGAGGGGTGGCTTTGTAAAGCCGTTTGTCTCCACCCGCGTAGCGGGTGGTTTAAAGCTGGCCGCTGCGCGGCCAGCAGACTAAAGTCTTGAAAAAAAAAGAAGCCGCCCCAATAAAAAGGGGCGGCATCAAGTAAGTCTATTTATTAGCGTCCCTCAAGACCCAACGAGAACGCAGAAATGTAGCCCGGGGCTTACCCTTTCCCGAACGCGACCCTCGCGAAGCGCGTGAGCGGGCGGGAAAGGGTAAGCCCCGGGCGGACAATTAAGTGCGTTACTCGGCAGCGGCCTTGAACTTGTTGTAGTTGATCAGACAGCCGGCCTTGACGATGGCACGTTCTTCGGCCGTCATATCGGCAATGTAGAGCACAATCTGCTCGACCGCACCATCGGCGCGCACCACGTAGGCGGCGATGTCCTTTAGGTCGCCATCGAGCGCGGCACGGATGCCCGGCACAAAGACGTAGTCGCCCACCTCAAAGCTGGGCTCGGCCTCCATCTGGAAGGGCACCATGCCCCAGTTCATCACGTTGGAGCGATAGCGCTTGGTGGCGTACTCGTGAACGATGTTGGCCAGGCCGCCGATCACGCGCTGGCAGCTCGCGGCCTGCTCGCGGGCAGAACCGTCGCCCGGCTTCTTGGCATAGAGCATGGAGCCGTACTCGGTCGCCTTGGCATCGGCCGCGACACCCGCGCCAGCCAGTGCCTCAAACACGCCGGCAAGCTCGGCATCGAGCGCCGCCAGGTCACCCGCGGCCTCGCCGGCCACGCGACGCTTCTCCACGGCGTCGACCTCCTTGGAACGACCGACGTAGGCCGGATCGCGGCGGCTCAGCGTAAACTCGGCCAGGCCCAGCGGGTTGGAGCGGAAGGAGCTCGTCTCGCCCGAAGGAATGAGCTCGTCGGTCGTAGTGACCGGGTCCATGATCTTGGAGCACACCTTGAGCAGAATGTCGTCGCCGAGAGGCTCCATCGCGGGCCACAGCTTGATGTTGGGGCCTTCGACCAGCTCGTCGGCAGGCTCCGCCTTGCCAAAGCCCCAGTACACGCGCTTCTTGTACGGCGCGTCGTCGAAGGTGTACTCGCAAGCCTCGTCCCAGGTGTCCTCGGGCAGGTCGGTCGCCGGCGTCAGGATGCCGCCGTTGGCAGCCGTCGCCGCAATGGAACGGGCGTCCATCAGAGCCACGGCGCTCAGCTGGCCATTGCCCGGCTTGGAGCCCTCGCGGTTGGGGAAGTTGCGCGTAGTGTGGCGGATCGACAGGCCGTTGTTGGCGGGCGTGTCGCCGGCACCGAAGCACGGGCCGCAGAATGCCGTGCGCACGATCGCGCCGGCCTCCATAAGGTCGTAGATATAGCCGCGGCGTGTAAGCTCGAGTGCCACGGGCTGGCTCGTGGGATAGACCGACAGCGAGAACTCGCCGCAGCCGGTGTTGGCGCCCTTGAGCACGCGGGCAGCCTGGACCACGGAGTCGTAGTTGCCGCCCGAGCAGCCGGCGATAACGCCCTGCTGCACGTGCAGCTTGCCGTCGACAATCTTGTCGAGCAGGCTAAAGTGCGTCTTGCCCTCGCCGATCTTAGCGGCCTCGAGCTCCACCTCGTGAAGGATGTCCTCGAGGTTCTCGTTGAGCTCGTCAATCTCAAAGCCGTTGGAAGGATGGAACGGCAGCGCAATCATGGGCTTGATGCTCGACAGATCGACCTCGACGCAGCCGTCGTAGTAGGCAACATCGGCAGGCTTGAGCTCGCGGTAGTCGTCGCCGCGGCCGTGCATGGCCAGGAATGCGTGCGTGTCCTCGTCGGTGGCCCAGATGCTCGACAGACAGGTGGTCTCGGTGGTCATGACGTCGACGCCGTTGCGGTAGTCGGTCGTCATGCTCGCGATGCCGGGGCCCACAAACTCCATGACCTTGTTCTTGACGTAGCCCTTGGCAAAGACAGCGCGGATGATGGCGAGCGCCACATCGTGCGGGCCGACGCCGGGGCGCGGGGCACCCGTGAGGTAGATGGCGACGACGCCGGGATAGGCGACGTCGTAGGTGTCGCGCAGCAGTTGCTTTGCCAGCTCGCCGCCGCCCTCGCCCACGGCCATAGTGCCCAGAGCGCCGTAGCGGGTGTGCGAGTCGGAACCCAGGATCATCTTGCCGCAGCCCGCGAAGTTCTCACGCATAAAGGAGTGGATAACGGCGATATGCGGCGGAACGAAGATGCCACCGTACTTCTTGGCGGCCGAGAGACCGAAAACGTGGTCGTCCTCGTTGATGGTGCCGCCCACGGCGCACAGCGAATTATGGCAGTTGGTGAGCACGTAAGGCAGCGGGAACTGCTCCATGCCCGAGGCGCGCGCCGTCTGGATGATGCCGACAAAGGTGATGTCGTGGCTCGCCATGGCGTCGAAGCGAATCTTGAGTGCCTCGGGATCTCCGGACGTATTGTGTGCCTGGAGGATCGAATACGCGATGGTGCCGCGCTTGGCATCCTCGGGCGTCTGCGTAATACCGCGCTCGGCAGCCTCGGCCGCAGGCACAACCTCGCTGCCGCCGCGCAGGTAGATGCCGTCCTCGTACAGCTTGACCATACTGTCTCCCACTCTGCCCAAAACGATTTGGGCGCATAGCATACATTCGTTCAATATCGTGCCATAGAACGGTTGCGAGTGGGTTACGAATCTGCACGTTCACTTTATCTCAGTAAAGCAAAGAACGAGTTGGGTGCCGGGGGCAGACTTAGACGCCGAAATGACGAGAGTGGATAATCTCCCACTTTGAGCCTGCAAACAGGCCAAAAACGGGAGATTATCCACTCTCATTCTGCGGGCACTCATTTAAGTCTGTCCCCAATGAGTGCCCGGCAGCGTCGGCGGAGCTATAGGTCGCTACCCGTACCTAGCAGCTTGCGCATGACTTGCTCGGGGTTGACCGAGCCGTCACGCGGGGCCAGGGCGGTGATCTTCTTCTGCATCTTGTACTCGTGCAGCTCGTCCTCGAGCTGGCGCACGCGGGCACGGAGTTTTTCGTTCTCGCGCTCGCGCTCCTCGGCACGCTCCTTCATATCGAGGATGCGCACCACGCCGGCGAGGTTGATGCCCTCGTCGGTCAGCTGGTTGATGAGTTCCAGACGCTCGATATCGGCACGCGAATACAGACGCGTGTTGCCGCCCGAGCGCTGGGGGTTCACCAGGCCCTTGGACTCGTAGACGCGCAGAGTCTGCGGATGCATGCCGGTCAGCTCGGCCGCCACGCTGATCATGTACAGCGGTTTGTTCCTATTGTCCTCGGCCATGCTACCTGACCCCTTTCCGTCTCGTTATCGTCCATCATAAGCCCGCGGGCGCAGGCGTGCGCCACGACCGCCCTAGTACGTCGCCTTGTAACGGTTGACCTTCTCGCGATAGTCGCGCGTGTCGGCCTCGCGCAGCTTGGTCATGGCATCGCGCTCGTCGTCGGACAGGTTCGTGGGGACCTGCACCTTGATCTCGACGAGCAGCGCACCCGTGCGGCCACGGTGCTTAACGTCGGGCGCACCCATCTCCTTAAAGCGGAACTTCTTGCCCGTCTGGGTACCCGCGGGCACCTTCAGACGAACCGTCGCACCGCCGGGCGTCGGCACGTCCACCGTGCAGCCGAGTGCCGCCTCATAGACCGAGACCGGTACCTCCATGGTCACGTCGGCACCTTTACGCTTAAACAGTGGATGCTCCTCCACGTGCGTGGTCACGACCAGGTCGCCGCGCTCGCCGCCGGCAACGCCATACTCGCCGCGACGCTTGTAGCGCAGCTTGCCGCCGTCGACCGCACCCGCAGGCACCGAGACCGTGATGGTCTGCTGCTCGCCCGTCGAGGGAATGCGGTAGGTGACCTTGTGCGTCACGCCGCGAAACGCGTCCTCGGCCGTCACATCGACGGTCAGCGACAGGTCGCCGCCCTTGCGAGCACGGCTGCGGCCCGCGCCGGCACCGGCAGCGCCCGTAGCGCCGGCAAAGCCTGAGCCCCAATCGCTGCCCCAGGCACCGTTGCCGCTAAAGATGCTGTCGAAGATATCGCCCCAGCCGCTCGCGCCGGCACCGGCGCCGTAGCCACCGCCATACGCGCCGCCCGCGCCCGGCATACCGCCGAACATGAGCATCTGGTCGTACTCTTTGCGCTTCTTCTCGTCCGAAAGCGTCTCGTAGGCCTCGCTAATCTCCTTAAACTTGGCCTCGTCGCCGCCGGCATCGGGGTGATATTTTTGCGCGAGCTTGCGAAACGCGCTCTTGATCTCTTTGTCGGAGGCGCTCTTGGATACGCCCAGGATGTCATAGAAGGTTTTGCCTGCAGCCATCGTAGCTCCTCTCCTGTTTCATCCGCCGTCCAGCGGACGGCGGCTCATGCTTTCATATGGCACTAGGCCAGAAAGGGCCCCGGGTGTTGCCCCGGGGCCCTTTTCAATTACTCCTCGGTGCTCTCGGCCGTGTCGGCCGTAGCATCCTCGGGCGCCGCTTCGGGCTCCGGTGCGGGGCGCTTCTCGCCACCGTAGGTCACCGTCACCATCGCGGAACGCAGAATGCGATCCGCCATGCGGTAGCCCTTCTGGTACACGTCGTTGACGGTCTCGTCGTACTGCGATGCGTCCTCAACGCGACCCACGGCCTGGTGCTCGAGCGGATCGAACGCCTCGCCCTTGGGGTCGATGGGCTCAACGCCCTCGTGCGCAAACACATCGAGCAGCTTGGCATGCACCGCATCGACGCCGTCGACGAACTGCTTAAAGTCATCGGCAAGCTCCTGGCTGCGGGCATGGTCGATCGCACGCTCGATATCGTCGACCACCGGCAGCAGCGCAGTGACGAGCTTCTCGGTCGCGCGCTCGCGCTCGGCGATGCGCTCGTTGGCGGTGCGACGACGGAAGTTCTCCCAGTCGGCCTGCAGACGGGCGGTGCGCTCGGTGGCGTCCTTTGCCTTGTCCTCGGCGGCCTTCTGAGCCTCTGCCGCAGCATCGAGCTCACGGCGCACGTCGGCAAGCTCCTTTTGGGCCTGCTCGAACTTGAGCTTAAAGTCGTTGTCGGCGGCTTCCTCACCGGCGCGGATAGCAGCTTCCACCATCTCGTCCTCGGTCATCGTCGCCTCCTTGTTGGAATCCTCTACCTGGTTCTCGGCAGCCTCGGCGGCCGCGGCCTCGTTGGCCTCGGTATCGTCGACGGCCTCTACGGGAATCTTCACGTCCTTCTCCTCAGAGTCAACGGGGGCGGCGCCAGCGGCAGCCGCCTCCGTGCGAGCTTTACGGGCGGACATGATTACTTGTCCTCGTCGTCCACAACCTCGTAGTCGGCGTCGACGACGTCATCGTCGGCCTGGGCACCGGCGGCGCCGTCGGTCTGCTGCTGAGCGTCGGCGTAGACAACCTGAGCCAGCTCGTAGGCCACGGACTGCAGGGACTCGCCAGCGGCCTTGATGGCCTCGACGTCAGAGCCCTCGAGCGCCTTCTTGGCGTCGGCGATAGCGGCCTCGGCCTTGGACTTCACATCGGCGGAAACCTTGTCGCCCAGCTCGTTGAGGGTCTGCTCGGTGGAGTAGCACAGGCTGTCGGTCTGGTTGCGAACCTCGACCTCTTCCTTCTGCTTCTTGTCCTCCTCGGCATGAGCCTCGGCGTCCTTTACCATACGATCGACTTCGTCATCGGAAAGCGCGGTGGAGCCGGAGATGGTGATCTGCTGCTCCTTGCCGGTGCCCTTGTCCTTAGCGGAAACCTTGACGATGCCGTTGGCGTCGATGTCGAAGGTGACCTCGATCTGCGGCACGCCGCGGCGGGCAGCCGGGATACCGGTCAGCTGGAACTTACCGAGCGACTTGTTGTCGCGAGCAAGCTCGCGCTCGCCCTGGAGCACGTTGATCTCGACGCTGGTCTGGTTGTCGGCAGCGGTGGAGTAGACCTCGGTCTTGGAGGTCGGAATCGTGGTGTTGCGGTCGATCATCTTGGTCATGATGCCGCCCATGGTCTCGACGCCCAGCGACAGCGGGGTGACGTCGAGCAGCAGGATGCCCTCGACGTCGCCGGTGAGCACGCCGCCCTGGACGGCGGCGCCGTCGGCAACGACCTCGTCGGGGTTCACGGACATGTTGGGCTGCTTGCCGGTCATGGTCTTGACCAGATCCTGGACGGCGGGCATACGGGTGGAGCCGCCGACGAGGATGACCTCGGTCAGATCGGAGAGCTTGAGCTTAGCGTCACGCAGGGCGTTGGTGACAGGCTGTTTGCAGCGCTCGAGCAGGTCACGGGTGATCTTCTCGAACTCGGCGCGGGTCAGCGTGTAGTTGAGGTGCAGCGGGCCGGACTGGTTCATGGTAATGAACGGCAGGTTGATGGTGGACTGCTGGGCTGCGGAGAGCTCCTTCTTGGCGTTCTCGGCGGCCTCCTTCAGACGCTGCAGGGCCATGGGGTCCTGACGCAGGTCGACACCGTTCTCCTGCTGGAACTTGTCAGCCATCCAGTCGATGACGCGCTGATCCCAGTCGTCGCCGCCCAGGTGGTTGTCGCCCGAGGTGGACAGAACCTCAAACACGCCGTCGGCGAGGTCGAGGATGGAGACGTCGAAGGTGCCGCCGCCCAGGTCGAAGACCAGGATGCGCTGGTCGGAGCCCTGCTTGTCCAGGCCATAGGCCAGAGCAGCAGCGGTCGGCTCGTTGACGATACGCTTGACGTTGAGGCCGGCGATCTTACCGGCGTCCTTGGTGGCCTGACGCTGGGCGTCGTTGAAGTATGCCGGGACGGTAATGACTGCGTCGGTGACGGTCTCGCCCAGATACTTCTCGGCGTCGGCCTTCATCTTTGCGAGCACCATGGCGCTCACCTGCTCGGCGGTGTAATCCTTGCCCTCGATGTCGACGACGGCACGGCCACCCTGGCCCTCCTTGACCTCATACGGCACGGTCTTGAGCTCGGAGGTGCACTCGGAGTACTTGCGGCCCATGAAGCGCTTGATGGAGAACACGGTGTTCTTGGGGTTGGTGACAGCCTGGTTCTTAGCGGCCTTACCCACGACGCGGTCGCCGTCGGCACGGAAGCCCACGACGGACGGGGTGGTGCGGTCGCCCTCGGCGTTCACGATGATGGTCGGAGAACCGCCCTCGAGGACGGCCATAGCGGAGTTAGTAGTACCAAGGTCGATACCAAGAATCTTGCCCATTAGAAATTCCCTCTCTCTTGTGCGTTCGCGCCGCCTCGGCGGTCTGCCGCGCGGTGCTTCGGCTTGTCTTTCAGGATGTAGTGTATCCCCTTATGGGCCGGAATATACAAAATCTAAGTCAATTCATATAAGATTTCTTGTTGCTGAGAGTTTAGGTTCGCAAAAGCGCAGGTAGACGCACTGTTTGAGTTCTCGGCAAATCTATTGAGATCTATGTAGAGATGACTGAGGTTTGCGTCCGGGGGCGCCTGGGCTGCCTTGCGGAAAGCTCATCCCGGTTTGAGCGTGGATTCCGGGTCGCAGTTTCCGTCTTAAAGCCCAACCGGAAACCGTGTCCCGTTTTGAGAGCTGATACCGGGTCGCGGTTTCCGCTAGCGGGCCCAACCGGAAACTGCGACCCGTTTTTCGGCCAAATAACGGGATGCCCTTTCCGCAGGCGCGCTCAATAGCTCAATATTTCAAGTCACCTTTAGCTAACATTTGCGCAGCTCAACGGCCTCACCTGCATATTTTTTAGTAAGCCGTGGCATACTCGGCGAACGGTATGAAGATGCCGGTCAGAGGGTATTGCAAACGGTCGCTCCCGTGGTATGTTTTTGCCCGAATCAAACCGACGCACATCGCCTGTAGCGTCGGTCAACAGAGAGGAAACTACCATGGCTCATCCCGTAATTGATGCCGACGAGTGCATCGCTTGTGGCGTTTGCGTCGACTCCTGCCCCGCTGGCGTTCTGGAGCTCCAGGACGTCGCCACCGTCGCTGACGAGGATTCCTGCGTCGCCTGTGGCGCTTGCCAGGACGCTTGCCCCGCCGGCGCGATCACCGAGATCGTCGAGGAGTAACAACTCCCCCACTTGCACACTCACAAGTACACCGTGCACAAAAAGGAGGCCTCCGCATCGCCGCGGAGGCCTCCTTTTTTGTGCGGATAACCAATTAGGCACCATCGCAGGTTGAGCTCACGTCAGCGAAAACGTCCCTAAGCGAGCAAGGTGACGTGAAAGAGGAGGGAAGCGTACTTTGGTACGCGACCGACGATTGAACGTCAGATTGCCGCTTAGGGACGTTTGCAGCATCGGCTACGACAGATCGTCCTCGTAGGGCATTAGGTCCGCCAAGTAGCCTTTCTCTTTGAGCATGGCCTCGATCTCGTCGAGGGTTTGCTCGTCTTCTGCCGCAATGCGGTGGAAGTGATAGCCGCTGGTTACCGTCAGCAGCGGAAAGCTCTTGCCACTGGCAATGTCGTGCAGATAGCGCTCGATATCGCGGCGGTTACGGATATCCAGATCGGCCGTGATCTTACCGTACACGCGGTGATTGACGATCACGTTGAGCACGGCGCCGCCGGCGTCGACGATACTCGTGAGCTCATCGCCTGCCTGCTCCACGCTGTGGCGAACCTTGACCAAGCGCGTGGGCACGGCGGGGCTGCTGGGGGCCTCCTGTAGTACATAGCCGCGATTGGTGGCGACGATATCGTGCCCGTCGGCGCGCAGCAGGGCGATGTCCTGAACCACGACCTGGCGGCTCACGCCCACCTCGCGGGCAAGCGCACTGCCCGAGACAGGATCTTTTGCTCCCTCGAGCACGGCCATGATGGAACGGCGACGCTCGCGGGCATTCATTATTTACCGTCCAGCAGACGCAGGTGCTTAAGCGAAAGGTCGAGGATCGGCGCAGAATGCGTCAGAGCGCCCGAACTAATAAAGTCAACGCCCAGGTCGGCGAGTGCGCGGATATTGTTGGCGTCTACGTTGCCCGAGCACTCGGTCTTGGCGCGACCGGCGATAAGCTCGATAGCGGCGGCCATGTCGTCGTGGGTCATGTTGTCGAGCATGATGATATCGGCACCGGCCTCAACTGCCTCGCGCACCATATCCAGGTTCTCGCACTCAATCTCGACCGTCGTGGTAAACGACGCATGGGCGCGCGCCATCTCAATCGCGCGTGCCACGCCACCGGCGGCGTCGATGTGGTTGTCCTTGAGCATGACAGCCGTCGACAGGTTATAGCGGTGGTTGCTGCCGCCGCCGATCTCGACTGCGGCCTTCTCGAAGACACGCATGCCCGGCGTGGTCTTGCGCGTGTCGACAAGCACGGTCTTGGTGCCCTCGAGCGCAGCCGCCATGTTGTGCGTGTAGGTGGCGATGCCGCTCATGCGCTGCAGGTAGTTGAGCGCCACGCGCTCGCCCGAAAGCAGCACGCGCGCGTCGCCGCGCACCTGGCCCACGTGATCGCCAGCGTGCACCTCGTCGCCATCCGAGACATCGAACAACACGGAGCTCTGCGGATCCAGCAGCTCAAAGGTGCGGGCGAATACGTCTAGGCCGGCGATAATGCCGTCGGCCTTGGCGATGAGCTCAACGGTAGCGGGACGCGCCGTGGGGCACACGCTCGCCGTACTCACGTCCTCAAAGGTAATGTCCTCGCGCAGAGCCTGCAAAATCAGATCATCGACGACGAGTTTCATAGTAATGGGATTCATGGTCTACTCCTCCACGGCTTGCGTGCCGGCGGCACGGGCCAAATCATCGATTGCCAGGGTGTCGGCGCTCAGGGCGCGGTGGCGTCCGTCAAGCGCGGGCTCACCGGCCTGCTCCACGGTCAGCGACTCGCCGGTGCGCATACGCCAAGCAGCGCGGCGACCCCAGACTAGAGACTCGAGCAGGCTGTTGGAAGCCAGGCGGTTCTTGCCGTGCACGCCATTGCAAGCCGTCTCGCCGGCGGCGTAGAGCTCGGGCATCGAGGTGCGGCCGTCCTTGTCGACCCATACGCCGCCCATAAAGTAGTGCTGCGTGGGTGTGACAGGGATGGGCTCGTCCAGGATGTCGCGTCCGTCCTCCAGGCAGCGCGCACGGATATTGGCAAAATGCCCGGTCACCACGTCGCGCTCGACGGGGGCAAAGCTCAGCCACTCGTGCTCGGTGCCGTCCTGCTTCATCTGCTCGCGAATGGCGGCGGCGACCACATCGCGCGGCTGAAGCTCATCGGCAAAGCGCTCGCCGGCGGCGTTGAGCAGAATCGCGCCCTCGCCGCGGCAGCTCTCGCTGATCAGGAAGGTGCGGCCCGGCTGCGGCGAGAACAGTCCCGTGGGGTGAATCTGCACGTAGTCCAGGTGCTCCATCTTAATGCCATGCTCCTGAGCAATGTAGCAGGCATCGCCCGTGAGCTGCGGGTAGTTGGTCGAATGGTCGTATACGCCGCCGATGCCGCCCGTCGCCCACAGCGTGTGGCGGGCATGGATTTTAAACGGCTCGCCGGCATGCACGCCCTCGGCGGCATTTGCCAGCTCGTCGGCGGGACGGACCGAGTTGTCCTCGTCCACGGAAACGGCGACGACGCCGGTGCACACCGTGGCGCCGTCACGCTCGCCCGTCAGGATGTCGGTCATGGCCACGTGCTCCAAAATCTGCACGTTATCAAGCTTGCGAACGGCCTGGAGCAGCTTGGTCGTGATCTCCTTGCCCGTAATATCGGCATGGAAGGCAATGCGCGGACGGCTGTGCGCGCCCTCGCGGGTAAAGTCGAGACTGCCGTCGGCCTTGCGCTCAAAATCCACGCCCATCGCTAGCAGGTCATTGATGACCGAGCGGCTTGAGCGAATCATGATGTCGACGCTCTCGCGGCGGTTCTCGTAGTGGCCGGCGTGCATGGTGTCCTCAAAGAAGGCATCGTAGTCCGAGCCTTCGGGCAGCACGCAGATGCCGCCCTGCGCGAGCATAGAATCGCACTCGTCGACAGCGCCCTTGGAGAGCATGACCACGCGCGTGCTCGTCGGCAGGTTGAGGGCCGCGTATAGGCCCGCCACGCCGCAGCCGGCAATGACGACGTCGCACTCCATGTCGGGGTATTGCTTGGTTTCCACAGGAATCCTCTCCCTTGAATGTGGCATAAGGGACCGTCCCTCATGCCGCATTGTTCTAGCGCGCTGCGTACTCGAGCATGCGGTCGAGCGTGAGCTTGGCCTGGTCGGCGGCCTCGTCCGACACGCCGATCTGCACCTCGCCCTCGCCCGTCTCCAGGCAGCGAACGAGTTTTTCGAGCGTGATGAGATCCATGTTGACGCAGGTGGGCTGCACCGCGGGGAAGTAGAACTTCTTACCGGCGCCCTGACAGCGGCGCTCGAGCTCGTAAAGCACGCCGCGGACCGTCACGATGATGAACTCGCTCGCGTCCGACTCCTCGGCATACTTGATGATGCCGGCGGTGGAGCCGATGTAGTCGGCCTCGGCCAGGACGTCGGCCTTGCACTCAGGATGCGCCAGCACGAGCGCGTCGGGGTGGGCCTCCGTCGCGTCGACGATCTGCTCGACGGTGATGATGTGATGGCGCGGGCAGTAGCCGTTGTTGAGAATGACGTGCTTTTGCGGCACCTGCTCGGCCACGAAGCGGCCCAGGTTTTGGTCAGGGATGAACAGGATGTGCTGCTGCGGCAGCTCGGACACGATCTTGACGGCGTTGGAGCTGGTGACGCACACGTCACTCCAGCTCTTGATCTCGACCGTCGAATTGACGTAGCAGACCACGGCAAGGTCGTCACCGTACTCGGCGCGCGCCGCGTCGACCGTCTCGCGCTTGACCATGTGAGCCATGGGGCAGTCCGCGCCCGGCTCGGGCAGCAGCACGGTCTTGGTGGGGTTGAGCAGCTTGGCACTCTCGCCCATAAACTCCACGCCGCACAGCACGATAGTCTGCTGCGGCAGGCTCTTGGCGAGTTTTGCCAGGTAGAAACTGTCGCCGACGTAATCGGCAACGGCTTGGACCTCGGGCGCCACATAGTAGTGCGCCAGGATTACCGCGTCACGTTGGGCTTTTAGTTGCTGAATGGCCTCGACGAGCTCTGCGGGCACCAGTGCCGCGCGCTCCGTTGCCGTCGTTGCCGATGCTAGGCCGGCCGCGATATCGCGTGCAAGCTCCGATGCATCCATGTTCGCGCTCTGTGCCATCAAGGCCCCTCTCTTTTGGCGAATCTTGGGGCTTTAGTATGACACCTGGCTTTACAGCTGACAAGACAGCTGTAAAGCCAGGTGTAAAGTTGGAATAAAGATTCAATCTTGGGGCGGGTCCATTTTCGAACTGGCAAGCTGAGGACAGCCGAAAATGGACCCGCCCCATGATTCGGGCAGCCCGTTTTGTCCTGGACCAAGGGGCAGTGGTCAAAAAGGGCCAAATATGAGTACTGTCACCAAATTAGTAGCATCGATTTTCCGGTCCAGAGCAGCAAAATCGCCTTGTTTGGAGCCCGATCGCGACTCTGAAGAACGAAAATCGATGCACTTTTGGCCTCTGGCACCGATTTTTGAGGCCATTTGGCTGCCACCAAACTGGTAACAGTACTCATATTTGGCCCTTTTTGACCACCGGGTTTCCGGCAGGCCCCAAAAGCGGGCCCGAATCGCTCGATCCGGGCCCGCTGGGGGTAGCGAGCACAATCGAGGTGTAAGAAGCAAGAGAGGGCCATCGCCTAGAATCGTCAGCGCCTAGATATTCAACGAGAGGAAAGACAATGGTCCGCAGCGACATGCTACCCCAGCCGGACCGGGGGCTCGGCCTCGACCGGCCCCAGACCGAGGCATTTCACCGACGAGTTCAAGAGGAAGATAGTCGATCTCCACAACGCCGGAAAGCCCAGGCGCGAGGCCATGGACGAGTGCGACCTCGACAAGAGCACCGTGGAGAGGCGGGTCAAGTCGATAAACGAGACCGGCTCGCCGCGCGCCGCCGACAACCGCACGCCCGAGTAGAACCGGATCCTGGAGCCCGAGCGCGAGAACCGCAGGCTCCGGATGGAGGTCAACGTCTTAAGACGAGCGGCGCCAGCATACGCTCGGAAGTCAGGGCCATGGCGGCCAACGGGGGGCCGCTGCCCCATATCGGCGCAGCGCTGGCATCGAGGCCTTCTGACCTGTGTCAAGATTTCGGACACGCATGCTCGAGAAATCAAGCGGCCATAGGCATGGCCTCGAGCTTGGGCTCGGTTCTCTCGAAGAAGGCCGCCATGGCCTCGGCCGGCACCTTGTAGCCGATCGTCGAGCGGGGCCTTCGGCGGTTGTAGTACGCCTCGATGAACTCGACCACCGCGTGCTTGGCGGAATCCCTGGTCGGGAAGCTGCGCCTGTAGTACATCTCGTTCTTCAGCGTGGCGAGGAACGACTCGGCCACCGCGTTGTCGTGGCAGTTGCCGGCGCGGCTGCAGGACAGCCGCACGTCGTTGTCGCGCGCCCATTCGGCCAGAAGCCTGCTGGTGTACTGGGCGCCGCGGTCGGCGTGGAATATCGCGTTGCCGGCCACGTAGCCGCGCGATTTGGCCGACGCCAGCGCCGAAACCACGATGTCGGCGGTCATGCGCTCGGAGAGCGACCAGCCCACCACCATGCGGGTGTTGAGGTCGATGACCGTCGACAGGTACAGCCATCCCTCGCCGGTGCGCAGGTAGGTGATGTCGCCCACGAGCTTGCAGGTTGGAACGGGACTGGTGAAGTCGCGGCGCACCAGGTCGGGCCGGGGCCTGGCCTTCGGGTCGGGGATGGTGGTGCGCTTCCTGGCGTTGGGCGTGCAGCCGCGTATTCCCAGCTCGCGCATCAGCTTGCGCACCCTGTACAGGGTCAATCCGGAGAACTCGCCGGGCAGGAAGCATTTCACGAACCGGAAGCCGAACCTGCGGTCCGACTCCAGCCACACGCGCCGGACCGCCTCGCGCTCGGCCGACCAGTCTTCTCGCGGGCAGCCGTTGGAGAGCCACGAGTAGAAGCCCGATCGGCTCACGCCGAGCACGCGGGCCATCATTTTCACCGGGAATTCGGCCTTCTCCGCCAACATCATCCGGTAGCATGCGGCTACGCCTGGCTTTTGGCGAAGAAGGCCGCGGCTTTTTTTCAAGAAGGCGTTCTCCATCTCGAGCTCGCGTATGCGCCTTTTCGCCTCGCGAAGCTCGCGGTCCTCGGCCTTGGGGTCGGGCCCGCCGGCAAGCTCGCGCCGGCGGTTCTGCACCCACTTGATCACGGTCTTGGAATTCAGGCCCAGTTCTGCGCAGCATTCCGTTATCGGCCTGCCCGTCGAGATGATGTAGTCGGCGGTCTCGCGCCTGAACTCGTCGGTGTACTTGGCGGCTGGGTTGGACATAGCATACCGTCCTCTCGGTCGTCGATGAATGCATTCTAAAGGATTGGGCCTCTAGCATGCGTGTCCGAAAAGACGATACAGGTCAGACAACCCAATCAGACGTCGTCTCGAGCGCGTCCTCTGCACGGTCGAGCGTGCTTCTGGCCTTGGCACCCTGTTTGAACCACGAGCGCAGGTCCTCGAGCGTGCTGCCCGCTGCATACACCTTGATTTTGCGACCGCCTTTCGTGGTCACCGTGCAACGGTCGCCGCTCTCGCTGTCCTCGTGCGCCGTGACCTTCTTGAGGTAATCGCGGCGAAACGCCACGACGCGGGCATTGCTGATCTCGATGAACCAATCGTCGTCGACAAGCGAAGTGCCCGTGGCACCTCGGCTCGCCATCTCCTCGGCGAAGGAGAAACCGAGTTCGCGCTCCTGTCTGCCGATCTCGTAGATACCACGGGCGGGCATGCTGAGCATGAGCAGAGGCAGGAGTCCCCCTATGAACAGGAAGAGGCATGGGACGAGCAGGAGCAGACGAGCACCGGCGTCGGTGAAAACAGCCATGAAGGCGATCACGAGCGAGAAGACGAGCGCCATACCGTTGAAAACAATCGTCAACGGCTTGATGGCAGACCAACACAGACCCGCCTTGGTCATCGGGCCGTCAACAGCGTCCGAGACCTCGATGCCCTCTTCCTCCAGACGGGCGAGGAGGTTGAGCGAGCACACCCCCTCGAGGCTTATCGAGCAGAACTTCCGGTCGCCCTCGAACAGGTCGATCCTCATCATCTGCGTGTGAAGCGTTGCACGGGTGATGTTGCCAAACGTCGTCTCCTTGCGGATGCCGAAGGCGTTACGCGAGAGAATTCGCTCACCGTCCACGTCGATGCGCGGGATGCTCAGCAGGGCCCAGATGGCCATGCCCGCGAGCGCCATGGCGTGACCGAACCACACAAGTTCGTGGTCCCACTCGCCCAACGAGACGCCCTGCCAGACGTAGACACCCAGCATGAGCAGTTCGAACGCGACGGCGCAGCAGGCGATAATCGTGCGAATGGCAGCGGGCATGCGCACCGTGAAGCGATCGAGGCTGTCCGTCGCCTCACTGCGCTCGCGCGCGCCGCGACGGGCGACCCATGCAGTGAGCGGACCGACGATGAACACCACCATCGCCACGCGCAGGAACGATTCGAGTATGTCGCCCATATTAACCACCATCCCAATAGAAAACGTGAATTTGGGAGACTATAGCAGAGCGAAGCGATTTGCACGGCATCGTCCGGGTGTTTTCGGCATACGGTGGAAACCAGCGGCAGCGGACGTTGAGAACTCACCCAAAAGACGCGATTCGACCGAAGCGATTCTTCTTGACTTGGTCTCAATGTGATACGACATACGCCACTACCTGCGCGGTCTTGCGGCCCTGATCGAAGAGGGTCACACCGATGAGGCGCTCGAGCGTATCGACGCGCTTTGCGAGACCAACGACCGCACCGCTGTGCGCCGCTACTGCGCCAACGAAACGGTCAACATTGCGCTCTCGTCGCTTTCCGCGGACATCAACGCGCACGGCATCACCGCCGACCTGCGAGCCGCCGTGCCCGAAACCGTCCACGTGGGCGATGCCGATCTGTTCAGTGTGGTATCGAACGCCCTGGACAATGCCATCGCCGCGGCGAGCACCGCCCCCGAAGGCAAGCGGTTTGTCGACCTGGACCTTCGCTACGAAGACGGTCAGCTTCTATTGCTGGTTTCCAACACATTTGGACGGGCGCCGCACATGGTCGACGGCACGCCCGTGGCTCAGCACGCCGGTCACGGCTTTGGCACCAAGAGCATTAAACTCGCCGTGGAGCGCATGAACGGCAACTGCCAGTTCCGCATTAACGGCGATCGGTTTGAGCTGCGCGCTGTGATGTAGGGGCTGCCGCCAACCTCGCTACAGCGGTGCAGCCGCCGGGGTCAGCTGCTTAATGTAGGCCCACATGCGCTGCTTGGCGGCCTTGTCGGTGAGCGCCGCCTCAAAACCGTCGAGCGCCAGCACGCGGCGCCCCTGCACATGGGCGACCAGGCCGGGCTTGAGCATGGCGGTGTCAAAGTCATCAATTGCCACAAGCATATCGGCATAGGTCTCGCGCATGACATCGGCCGCACTGTTGTCCAGCAGCAGCACCGCCTCGGGGTCCAAGGTCTCCAGCGCCTCGCGGAACAGGTCGCACGTCAGGGCCTCGCCCGCCGCGACCGCTCCGTCGCCCGCGCCGGCGACGCTTGCCAGCACACAAAAATCCTCGGGGGCATATCCGATGGCACCGAGCGCCTTGCGCAACGCGGCGCCATCCGCGCCGGCGGCCAGCTCGCCGCCCGAGCACTCGGCTTCATCCAAATCGCCTTTGACCAGCACAATCGGCGAGCACGCGTTGCCCGCGATACGCACACCGCGATCTGCAAGCGACGCGAGCTCCTGCTCGGTCGCCTGAGCGATGGCTTCTTTTTTCTGGCTTTGTGACGTGGGCATGCGCTCTCCAATCGTTTGCGTGCCCACCATTATATAAAAGAGCCGCCCGCGAGTGGTTGCTTTGCGGGCCGCTGGGTATAAGCACGGTCGTACTGAGTTTTACGCGGCCGAGCCGCGTCGTATTATGGAGGTCACCATGGCTGACATTAAGCAGATTACCCCCGAGAACTTCGGCGCTGTCATCAACGATAGCCTGCCCGTACTGGTTGATTTTTGGGCCCCGTGGTGCGGCCCCTGCCGCTCGCTCTCGCCCATCGTAGACGAGGTTGCCGACGAGCTGGCCGGCAAGTTGGCTGTGGCCAAGTGCAACGTCGACGACAACCAGGACCTGGCCATGAAGTTTGGCGTCATGAGCATCCCCACGCTGATCGTCTTTAAGAACGGCGAGGAGGTCGACCGCTCGGTTGGCGCCCTACCCAAGGCGAGGCTGCAGGCGCTGCTGGAGAAACATCTGTAATACGCTTGTTACCCATCTGCCGTCCATGAGCGGTTTCGCACCGCTCGCCGGAGTGCCAAACGCAAGGTATGCGACCACGGATAGTATGGTAGATACAAACAGCCCCCAGTGAACGGGTGCGGGCCAGACGGACTCGCACCCGTTTTCTTATGCGGCGGCGCTCAAGGCGGGCGTAGTAGAATCTGAACCACCATATCGCCCCGTACAAAAGGAGACTCCCCATGCATGACGTCGGAATGAACATGAGCCAGCTTGCCATGAGCGTCAAGCAGGTCGACGACACCATTGAGCTCGCTCACGAGTGGAGCCATCAGCTGCTGCATGCGACCGAGAACTTTGACATGGAGCGCATTGGCGCCAAGCTCGAGGCCGCCATGGCGGCACTCCACGAGGCGCACGATGCGCTCGAGGGCTACGAGGAGGCCATCGAGGCCGACCACAACTCCGTCGGCTCTGTGAAACTGGTGTAACGTGGCCGAGCACGAGCACGCGCACAATCACGGTGCGGACGACGATGCAAGCTGCCGCTACAGCGGCTCCAGCTCCGAGCTGGTCCGCTTTTCGGTCACCGCGCCCGACGACCTGCTGCGCCGCTTTGACGAGCAGATCGCGCGCCGCGGTGACGTGGCTAACCGATCCGAGGCCGTACGCGATCTGATTCGCGCCTCGATCGCCAAGGAGCAGATGCGCACGCCCGACGAGCAGGTCATCGGTTCGCTCACCATGATCTATGACCACCATACCGGCGATCTGACGCGCCGTCTGGACGAGGTGCAGCACGACTACACCGACGAGATTGTCTCGACCATGCACGTGCATCTGGACCACCACAACTGCCTGGAGATTCTGGCGCTCAAGGGTCGCGGCAAACGCGTCTATGAGCTAGCGGACCGGTTGCTGGGACTGCGCGGCGTTAAGCACGGCGAGCTCACCTGCGCCGCCACCAAGCAGAGCCTGGGGCTGTAGCGGGATTTCCCGCAGCGCACCTGCCAAAAAGGGACAGGTTTGTTTTGGCAGGTTTAGAAGTTTTACCGACCAAAATAAACCTGTCCCTTTTTGGTCGGTTTTGACGAGGGGAAGCCACATGCGGCATGTGCATATTCATGTGACGGGCATTGTGCAGGGCGTTGGCATGCGGCCGTTTGTGTATCGCGAGGCCATGGCGCATGGCATTTGCGGATGGGTGCTCAACGCGGGCGACGGCGTGCATATCGAGGCGCACGCTCCGGCCGATGCGCTCGATGCTTTTGTTGCCGCGCTTTCTGCGCATGCGCCTGCGGCAGCCCGCGTAGAATATGTCGAGGTTGTGGACCTGGCAGCCCACGGTTGGGATACCGCCAATGAACAGGGTTTTCGCATCGTAGCATCGCAGGACCAGACCGCGCACACGACGCTCGTCTCACCCGATATCGCCACCTGCGATGATTGTCTGCGCGAGTTGTTCGACCCCGCCGATCGGCGCTATCACTACCCTTTTATCAACTGTACCAACTGCGGACCGCGCTTTACCATCATCCGGTCGCTGCCTTATGACCGAGCGGCCACGTCGATGAATTGTTTTCCCATGTGTCCTGAGTGTGCCGCGGAGTATGCCGACCCACTCGACCGGCGTTTTCACGCGCAGCCCGATGCCTGCTTTGATTGCGGGCCGCATATCACGTGGCGCGAAGCGAGCGTGGGCGGTGAGCCGGGCGAAGCCGCCGCGTTGCCGGCCGTCGGCACCACGCGCGAGACCAGCGACGCCATTATCGACCGCTGTGTTGAGCTGCTGGCCGGTGGCGGTATCGTCGCCATCAAGGGTCTGGGCGGATTTCACTTGGCATGCGACGCTTCCAACGAGCAGGCGGTAGCCGAGCTTCGCCGCCGCAAACGCCGCAGCAACAAACCGCTTGCCGTTATGGTACGCGACCTTGCCGACGCTGAACGCCTGTGCCATGTCAACGACGTTGCACGCGGCTTGCTGGCCGGCAGCATTCGCCCCATTGTGCTGCTGCGCCGACGTGCCGTTTGCGAGAGCGGCAGCTCCCCCAACGCCCTCGCGCTCGCGCCGTCCGTCGCGCACGACCTTCCAGAGCTCGGTGTTATGCTCCCCTACACCCCGCTTCAGCATCTGTTGCTTGCCGCGGCAGAAGCCCGCGGTATGCACGCGCTCGTCATGACCAGCGGAAACCTGAGCGAAGAGCCCATCGAGACCGATGACGATCTTGCCTGGGAGCGCCTCGTTGCCGCCGGCATTGCCGACGCGCTGCTCGGCAACGACCGCGCGATTCTCTCGCGCTACGACGACTCCGTGGTACGCGTGGTCGATGGCGCCGCCATGCCTGTGCGTCGCGCACGCGGATATGCGCCGCAGCCGTTAGCGCTGCCGGCGCTCGACGGCACTGCACCCTGCGTGCTCGCCTGCGGGCCGCAGCAAAAAGCTACGATCGCGCTCACGCGCGAGGACGCCGACGGCCATGTGGCCTGTTTTGTGTCGCAGCATATCGGCGATGTCGAAAACGGCGAGACCTTCGATGCCTGGAACGCCGCGCGCACGCGCTTGGAAAACCTCTTTGACCTGGCGCCTGCCGCCTTGGCATGTGACATGCATCCCAGCTATCTGTCGAGCCAGTGGGCGCGTGAACTGGCACGGAAGCACAATCTGCCGCTTATCGAAGTCCAACATCATCATGCACATATCGCGAGCGTGATGGCCGAGGCCATCGCCGCGGGCCAGCTTACAACCGACGCGCGTGTCCTTGGCATCGCCTTTGACGGCACCGGCGCCGGCACCGATGGGACCATTTGGGGCGGCGAGTTTCTTGTTGCCGGCCTTGCCGATTTTGAACGCGCCGCGCACCTGCGCACCTGGGCGCTCCCCGGCGGGGCGGCCTCCGTGCGCGACGCCCGCCGCAATGCCTTTGCCCTGCTGAGCGAGCTCGGCCTGCTCGAGCACCCGGGTGCCGCGGGGCTATTGGGCGCCCTCGACGAGCAAACGCGCAGCGTGACAGCCACCATGATCGAGCGCGGCATCAACAGCCCGCGTACCAGCAGCATGGGGCGTCTCTTTGATGCCGCGGCGGCAATTCTGGGCATCTGCGACAAGGCAACCTACGAGGGCGAGCCCGCCATCGAACTCGAAGCCGCCGCCTGGCCCGCGCTCGGCGGTAAGACCGTTCGTCTCGACGGCAATCATGCAGGCGTATTCACGTCTGCCGACGACTCCCCCATCTTGGACCCCCAACCGCTCATCGAATCTCTTCTGAATGGAATTGAGGCAGGCACGCCGGCCGACAGGCTCGCCCTCGAGTTTCACATCGCCATTACGCACGCTACGACCCACATCGCGTGCGAGATCTGCAATCGCGAAAACCTCGATACCGTCGCGCTCTCGGGCGGTGTGTTCATGAACCGGCTTTTGCTTAAGCTCCTTACCCATGAACTCAAAGACGCCGGTCTTGCCGTCTTGGTCCCCCACACTGTGCCCGTCAACGACGGCTGCGTCGCCTACGGTCAGGCCGCCATCGCTCGCGCTCGCCTCACGCAGGCGGCGTCTCGATAGGCTGTTTTGCCAGCCTGCGCGCCGCCGTCTCACAGGTGTAACGCGTTTGCTCGTGACTCCCGCGAGCGCTACCATCAACTGATGGGTAATTAGGCGCCTATCCAGCGCAAAACGTATAAAAGGGGAACATTATGTGCCTTGCCGTTCCCGGTAAAGTGGTCAAACGCGACGACGACCTTAAGGCGACCGTCGACATGATGGGTATCGAGCGCCCCGTTTCGCTGCGCCTCGTGCCGACGGCACAGGTAGGCGACTATATTCTCGTGCACGCCGGCTTTGGCATTCAGATTGTCGACGAGCAGGAAGCCCAAGAGACACTCGAGCTCGTCAATACCATGACCGAGCTGGCCAAAGAGGACCAACTCGCCACCAACCCAGCCGAGGCATACTAGTGGCGGCGGCGCAGCCGGTTCGCTCCGGTATCGACTTTTCGGCATTTCGCGACCCCAAGCTGGCCCGCGAGCTCATCGATCGTATTCATGAGCTTGTCGGCAACCGCAGCATCAACCTTATGGAAGTCTGCGGTACGCATACCGTGAGCATTGGCCGCTATGGCTTTCGCTCCATTATGCCGACGGGGCTCAAACTGCTAAGCGGCCCGGGGTGCCCCGTTTGCGTCACCGCCAACCGCGACATCGATCACGCAATCGCGCTTTCCAACATGGACGGCGCCATCATCACCACCTTTGGCGACATGATGCGCGTGCCCGGATCGTCCACCTCGCTTGCCGCGCAAAAGGCGGCGGGGCGCGACATCCGCATCGTCTACTCTCCGCTCGACGCACTCGACATTGCCGAGCAAAATCCCGAACGCCCGGTCATCTTTATGGGCGTCGGCTTTGAGACCACAACGCCCACCATTGCCGCCGCTATCCTGGAGGCCGACGCGCGCGGGCTCCAGAACTTCTCGGTCTACTGTGCTCACAAGACCACGCCGCCGGCTCTGCGTGCGATCTCCAACGACCCCGAGACCGCCATCGACGGCTTTATCCTGCCTGGTCACGTCGCTACCATCACAGGCCTGGCACCCTTTGGGTTTTTGGTCGATGAGTTCGAGACCCCCGGCGTAGTCACCGGGTTTGAGCCGGTCGATATCTTGCAGGGCATCTGCATGCTGGTCCAGATGATTGTCGAGCACAGGCCCGCAATCGACAACGCCTACCGCCGTGGCGTCAATGCAGACGGCAATCCCGTAGCGCGCCAGCTGGTCGAGCAGGTGTTTGAGCCATGCGACACCACGTGGCGCGGGCTGGGGCCGATTGCGGCTTCGGGTCTTTCCATCCGACCCGAATTCGCGCGCTTTGATGCCGGCGCCCGCTTTGACGTGCCCGTTGAGGCGACGGTCGAGCCACGCGGGTGCCGCTGCGGCGACGTGCTGCGCGGAGCCATCACACCGAGCGACTGCCCGCTGTTCGGCCACGCATGTACGCCCGAACACCCCGTCGGCCCCTGCATGGTGAACTCCGAAGGCAGCTGCGCGGCGTACTTTAGATACCGCGACTAGCCCGGACGCCCCCGCGTACCGGCACCACCCACGATTGGAGTTTTCGATATGTCCCGTACTGCCACCGATAGCACTGTCCTGCTGGGCCACGGCTCCGGCGGCCAGATGATGAAGCGCATTATCGATGAGGTCTTTCTGGATGCCTTTGGGTCGCCCGAGCTGCTTGCGGGCAACGATGCCGGTGTCGCCGCACTGCCCGCAAGCGGGCGAATCGCCATGTCGACCGACAGCTTTGTGGTAACGCCGCAGTTCTTCCCCGGCGGCAATATCGGCCGACTCGCCGTATGCGGAACCGTCAACGACGTCGCGACCTCGGGCGCTAACGTGCGCTACCTCTCATGCGGCTTTATCCTCGAAGAGGGCTATCCCATGGACAAGCTGCGCCAGATTGTGCAGACCATGGCCGAAACGGCGCGCGAGGCGGGCGTGTCCATAATCACCGGCGACACCAAGGTGGTCGAGCGTGGCGGTGCCGACGGCGTCTACATCAATACCGCCGGCGTGGGCGAAGTGCCCGCGGGCGTAACGCTCAGCGGTGCGAACTGTCGGCCCGGCGACGCCATCCTGGTATCGGGTACGCTCGGCGACCACGGCATCGCCATCATGAGCCAGCGCGAGGGCTTGGCGTTTTCGAGCGACATCGAAAGCGATGCTGCGCCGCTCAATCATCTGATTGCCGACGTGCTCGCCGCCGCCCCCGACACCCGCTGCTTCCGCGACCCCACGCGCGGCGGCCTGGCATCCACGCTCAACGAGTTTGCCCAGGCCAGCGGCGTTGCCATGGAGATCGACGAGGATGCCGTGCCCGTGCGCCCCGACGTGCAGGCGGCATGTGAGATGCTCGGTTACGATGTGCTGCAGGTGGCAAACGAGGGCAAGATGGTTGCCGTGGTGCCGGCCGAGCAAGCCGATGCCGCGCTGGCAGCCATGCGCGCCGCCCGCTACGGCGAGAACGCCGCCATCATCGGTCGCGTGCTGCCACTTGCCGAGGGCGCCCGTCCCGCCGTGCGCGTACGCACCGGCTGGGGCTCGACCCGTATCCTCGACATGCTTGTGGGAGAACAACTGCCGAGGATTTGCTAACGACAAAGGCTCAGGGCTATTAAAGATATTCAGATTCCAAACATGCCCGGCACGCATGCCCAGTATCATGGGGTGCGTTTTACAACTCAAGCGGCAGGAGCACCCATGGCAGCAGCTTTTTCCCATGTGATCTTTGATCTGGATGGCACCATCCTCAACACGCTCGAGGACCTGGCGGCCGCCAGCAACCATACCTGCGAGATGCACGGCTGGCCCACGTTTGCCGTAGACGAGTACCGCTACAAGGTGGGAAACGGCATGCTCAAGCTGGTCGAGCGCTTTATGCCCGCCGAGTACGCGGGCGACGGCCGTATGTTTGAGCAGACGCTTGCCGAGTTTAGGGCCTATTACGGCGAGCACAAGGAGGACCACACCTCACCCTACGCCGGCACGATTGAGATGCTCGACCGTCTGCGCACAGCGGGCGTTCAGCTTGCCGTGCTCACCAACAAGGATCATATTTCGGCAGCCCCGCTTATCGAGAAATACTTTGGCCCCGATCGCTTTGCGCTGGTACAGGGCCGTGTGGGCGCATTTCCGCCCAAGCCCGAGGCACCCGTCACGTTGCATGTGATGAAAGAGCTGGGCGCCGATCCGGCAACCACGCTCTATGTGGGCGATTCGAATGTCGATGTTCTGACCGGCCACAACGCCGGCCTTAAGAGCGCGGGCGTCAGCTGGGGCTTCCGCGGCCGCGCAGAGCTGGAAGCCGCCGGCGCCGACTACGTGGTAGATACGCAGGACGAACTCGCCGAGCTAATCTTGGGCGAGTAGCGAGCGACACCGCTTAACGCAGCTGCGACAATTCTTCCACGCGGAAAGTGCATCCCGTTTTGGAGCTCCGAAATGGGATGCACTTTCCGTTTGAGGCGCGTCGGGGAAACCGTATCCCGTTTCAGAGCAATATTCCGGGTCGCGGTTTCCGCAACCCGCCCCATCCGGAAACCGCGACCCGGAATTCGGCCAAAAAACCGGGTCGCATTTTCCCGAGCATTTGATACGGCGTTGATACAAGGAGTGTCCCCAACTGCCGGCAGAAAAGGAACGTCCCCAAGTGCCGCCTCAATGACTACCATGGCAACGCCGCAGGTAGAGGACGGGCAGCGAGCGGGCACCAGTGCGAACAAATTGGCATGAAAAGAGGACGGTATAGACCTTCTGGTCATGCCGTCCTCTTTGAATGACAAGTTGTCGCTCTGGTGCCCGCGCAGCGTCGGGCAGTTACGGCGTTTGGTAAAACGCCGTAACGAACTACCGCGTAACTCCCCTAGCTCATCATCGCATTCATCATCTCGGTGGTTGCGGAATCGTCAGCAGACCACTCGCCATCGTCATTGGCGGTGTACTTGAAGGTAACCTTGGTGTCCTTGGTCTTAGCGGCCTTGGTCACGTCGACCATGACCTGGCCGGCCATCTTGTACAGGTCGTCCTCGGAAGGCATCGTATCGAGCGCCGCGATCTTCTCCTGATACTGGGTGGCGAAATCTTCAACGATCTTGTTCATGGACTTGCAGGTAATGGTGACATCGGCAGTCGCGGTGCCCTTGTCCTCGTCGACCGTCACATCGCCGATCTTGTAGTCAAAACCCTCGAGATAGCTCTTGGCGTACTCCTTGGGATCGATGCCCAGCTGCTCGAACTCGTCGCCCGAGGCCTCTTCCAGGCCGGCGAGGAAGTCGTCGCCGCCGTTCTTGACCTCGTCAAACTGCGTCGTAAGATCCTCGGTGATGAGCTCCTCAACCGAAGGACCTCCGCAGCCGGAAAGCACAACCACGCACGCGACCAGAACAGCCATCAGGGGCGCAAGCAGCAGCTTCTTCTTCATGACATTCCTCCCAACAAGCGGCACCGCGCTTCCCGACGCGGTGCGCGTCGTAACAATAAGGCCATACTAGCCGATAACGAACACCCCCGGCAAAGCAAAGGCGCAGTCGGCTCGATTTAACGTCCGAACGGTTTACCGGTCCGCCCAACGTGCAATAAAACGCTTCCCCGCGGTGCAATAAAAAAGGTGGCCGGAAAACCCGACCACCTTTGCACATCCTTTGGATGTCGCAGTTTACTTGCGGACGACCTTAACGATGGCGTCACCGGCGGCGACAGCGGAGTCGGCCTCGACGGCGAGTTCGACATCGGCAAACTCGGCGGTGTTGGACACGGCCACGACGACGCAGTCCTTGTAACCGGCGGCAGCGATCTTGGCACGGTCGATCTTGAGCATGGGCTGGCCGGCCTTCACGACGTCGTCGGCCTTGACGAAGCCCTCGAAGCCGTCGCCGTTCATGTTGACGGTATCGACGCCAACGTGCACCAGAACCTCGATGCCGCTATCGGACTGCAGGCCCACGGCGTGACCCATGGTGACGGTCACCTTGCCGTCGCAGGGAGCGTAGACCAGATCGTCCTCGGGCCACACGGCGCAGCCCTTGCCCAGGACCTCGCCGCCAAAGACGGGATCGGGCACGTCGGCCATCTTGATGACCTTGCCCTTGACGGGTGAGCACAGCACGTCGGCGCCGGCAGAAGCAGAGATGGAGGACGGAGCAGCGGCAGCCGCGGGCTCAGCCTTCTTCTTGAACATGTCAAACAGACCCATACGTTTTCTCCTCTTGATTAAGCGCAACGTTATGCGCATGCCTATGGTGATTATAGTGCCAAATGGCCTAAAAACTAAGGCAGAGGTTCGAATCGGAACCCGATTAAGCCAGGCCCTCGGTACCGTTGGACTTGATAATCTTCTGGTAGGCGAAGAAGCTGTCCTTGCGGCGGCGCTCGTAGGTGCCGGTGCCGTCATCGTACTTATCGACGTGGATAAAGCCGTAGCGCTTGCGCATCTCGCCGGTGCCGGCCGAGACCAGGTCGATGGGACCCCACCAGGTATAGGCGATCAGGTCGACACCGTCCTCGATGGCCTCGCCCATGGCCTTGACATGGCTCTGGAGGTAGGCGATACGGTACGGATCGTGGATGGAGCCGTCCTCCTCCACCTCGTCGTAGGCGCCCATGCCGTTCTCGACCACCATCAGCGGAATCTCGTAGCGGGCGTAGATCTCGTTGAGGGCGATACGCAGGCCCGTCGGGTCAATCTGCCACCCCCAGTCGGTGCTCTCGAGGTAGGGGTTCTTGCCGCCAAAGGCCATATTGCCCTCGGTCATCTCGTGGTCCTTATGGGTGCCCACGGTGCCCGACATGTAGTAGCTAAAGGTGTAGAAGTCGACCTTGCCGTCGGCGATGTCCTGCAGGTCGCCGTCGGCGATGTCAAGCTCGATGCCGTTCTCGGCCCAGAAGCGCTTGGCGTAGAACGGGTACTTGCCGCGCACCTGCACGTCGGAGCAGTACCAGTTCATGGTGTTCATCTCCTGCTGGGTGGCAAGGACGTCGGCCGGGTCGCACGTGGCGGCATAGGACAGGATAAAGCAGTCCATGTTGCCCATCTTGAGCTTGGGGAAGTGCTCGTGCGCATAGCGGATGGCGCGACCGCTCGCCACAAACTGGTGGTGGAGGGCCTGGAAGCGCTGCTGCGGAGTGGTGTGGGCGCCGGAGGCCGGGCCCTCGTAGCCGCGAATCATGCTGGTCTCAAAGAGGTTGCCCAGGTCCAGAGTGCCACAGTTGATCTCGTTGAAGGTGAGCCAGTAGGTCACCTTGTCGTGATAGCGCTCGAGCACGGTCTGGGCATAGCGCTCAAAGAATCCGATAAGCTCGCGGCTCTCCCAACCGTTGTACTTCTCGACCAGGGCATAGGGCATCTCGTAGTGGCTAAGCGTAACAAGCGGCTCGATGTTGTGCGCGCGCAGGCAGTCGAAGACGCGGTCGTAGAAGGCGAGGCCGGCCTCGTTGGGCTCGGCATCGTCACCGTTGGGGAAGATGCGGCTCCAGGAAATGGACATGCGGAACATCTTGAAGCCCATCTCGGCGAACAGCGCGATATCCTCCTCGTAGTGATGGTAGAAGTCGATACCGTCGTGATTGGGGTAGAAGCGGTTGGGGTCGATGTCGAGCGTAATCTGACGCGGCTCCTTGTAGCTGCCGCCCAGGAAGTGGTCGTCTACGCTGGGGCCGCGGCCGTCAACGTTCCATGCGCCCTCAAACTGGTTTGCGGCCGTGGCGCCGCCCCAAAAGAATCCCTCGGGAAATCCCATATGTGCCTCCTCGCAGCTGGTTTTATGTGCTGAGCTGAGTATCGCGCGCGCCCGGGCGCCCAAGGCGCGGAGGCGGCGCATTGGACACTTCTTTTCGCCCCAGCGCGTCCGCCGGCTGACACTTTTTGATACCGAGGCCTAGACGAGGCAAAAATCGACCTGACGGCCACCCTCCAACCCGGGTGGATGAAACGAAACGGCCTATTAGCCGTAGCATATCGATGGCTAAAAGTCCGTTCCGTCTTGCTCATCCACGGTATTTTGCCGGTGTGCAGCCGTAGGCGGTGCGGAACTTGCGATAGAAAAAGCTCATGTTCTCGTAGCCAACGGCACGCGCCGCCGCCTCGGCCGTGGCACCCGCGCGCAAGAGCTCCGCGGCACGCGCGAGCCTGCGCTCCTGGACCAGCTGTCGGTAGGTCTTTCCCACATGCTGCTTGAGCAGCGCCGACGCGTAGTTAGGGCTCACATGAAAGCGTGCCGCCATCTCCTCGAGCGAGCAGGCGGCAAACGAACGCTCAATATAGCCGAGCATCCCCGCCACGAGCGAGGCCGCGCGCCCCGACTCATCGCGCCCCGCCGCCGCGCCGCGCACGAGCTCGCGCTCGTAGCAATCCATGAGCTCGGCCAACAGGAGCTGAAACAGGCGCAGAACGATCTCGGCGCTGTTGAGGCTCGGCTCGTAGTGTTCGCAGAGCATCTCCTGCATGTAGCGCCGCACGCGCCGGCTCTCCCCGCAGCGAAAGTGCACGTGCCCGCGATGGTCGGTCTCGCTGTTGAGCGCGTTGAACAAAAACCGCGATACCGCGCTCTCGCGCGAGAGGCTCGCCTCGAGGCTGCGCTGCAAAAAGGTGCGTGAAACGGTCATACTTAGCATGATGTCTTCCTCGTCGAGCGCCGCCACCGCATGCGGGCAGGCGGCATCGAGCAGCAGCACCTCGTTGCGTTCGAGCACGAGCTTCTCCCCCGCAACCGTCTGCGGACAGCGCCCCCGGTACACATAGCTGATCTCAACGTAGTCGTGCACGTGCTCGGGTACCGCGTTAAAGCGCGAGTTTCTCCTGATCATCAGGCCAGCTGGCATTCCGGCCTGAGCATATTCCGCCCCAATCTGCCCGATCTTTCGCACCGACCGTCCATCGACCTCAACGCGATCGGTCATGATCGACCAGTCAAAGGGAGCCTCATTCCTATATCGCCTCTCGCTGGCGCTCAGCTCGCTCAGCCGGCACTCGAGCTCCAAGATCTCCATGGCCCCGCCAATCGTTGATTCGGTCATATTCTGCCGTGATTTGGATATTAGCACGCCGCCGTCCGCACGCCAGAATGGAGTCATGCAACATACGCTGCCCACCATCGGCTTGCAAGGAGGATCCATGACCGCGTACTACCAGCAGGTGCTCAACGGTGCCTACGACAACCACGTGCTCCCGTTTTTGTGGATGAAGGGCGAGGACCAACAGACCATTGCCGAGTATTTGGAAAAGATTGCCGGCGCCGATATCCACGAGATCTGCCTCGAGAGCCGTCCGCATCCCGATTTTTGCGGTGAGGGCTGGTGGCGCGACCTGCGCTTTGTGATCGACACGTGCAAGCAGCTGGGCCTCAAGATCTGGATCTTGGACGACGCGCACTTTCCCACTGGATACGCCAACGGCACCGTCAGGGAGGCGTCGCCCGAGCTCCGCAAGATTGTCCTCACCCACCGCACCATCGACGTGGTGGGCCCCACGCCGCAGGCGAGCATCGTGCTCACCAACATGTTCGACAAGACGGAGCGCTTCTATGGCGTAACGTTTATGCAGGCAGGGCGCACCGTCGAGGTCGAGCACCACGTGATTGAGGACGAGCACGGCATGCCCTGCCGCTTGGTCTTTGACGCACCGGCCGGCACCACGCAGGCGTGCGTGGTGTTCACGAGCGGCAAGACCTCCTACAACGAGGACTACATCAACATGGTCGACCGCGCCTCGGTGACGCAGCTCATCGATGCCGTGTACGAGCCGCACTTTGCGCATCTGGGCGATGAGTTTGGCAAGACCATCCTGGGCTTTTTCTCCGATGAACCCGGCTTTGCCAACGAGAAAGGTGTCACCGGCGCCGATGGTATCTCCGACACACTCATCGGTAAGGCCACCGCGCCCCTGCCCTGGTCGGCCGAGCTCGAGCGCCGCCTGCGCGCGGCGCTGGGCGAGCGCTACCTGGACGAGCTCCCGCACCTGTGGGATCGCAAGGACGCCGGCGCGCACGTGCGCCACGTGTACATGGACATCGCGAGCACGTTCTACAAGGAGTGCTTCTGCGACCAGCTCGGCGACTGGTGCCGCGCGCACGGCGTGCAGTATATCGGCCACGTGATCGAGGACAAGGACTGCCACGCGCGCCTGGGCGTGGGCGCCGGCCACTACTTCCGCGCCGTGGGCGGCCAGGACATGGCGGGCGTGGACATCGTGATCAACCAGCTCATCCCCGGCATGGACCAGGGACTCCACTCCTACGGTCGCGGCGTGTGGGACCTGGAGTTCTACAACTACGTGCTGCCCAAGCTGGGGTCCTCGGCAGCGCATCTCGACCCCAAAAAGCAGGGCCGCTGCATGGCCGAGGTCTTTGGCGCTTTTGGCTGGCATGAGGGCCTACGCGAGATGAAGTGGATCGCCGACCACGTTATGGTGCGCGGCGTCAACTGGTTTGTGCCGCACGCCTTTAGCATGGCCACCTTCCCCGACTTCGACTGCCCGCCGCACTTTTACGCGCACGGTCAGAACCCCCAGTTTGCGCACTTTGGCAAGCTCATGAGCTACATGAACCGCACCTCGAGCCTGCTTTCGGGTGGGCGGGTCACCACGCCGGTGGCACTTCTGTACCACGCCGATGCCGAGTGGGCGGGCGAGGCCTCGTTTATGCAGCATGCCGCCGCCGAGCTCGTGCGCGCGCAGATCGATTTCGATATCGTGCCGGCCGAGGCGTTTGAAGATACCGAGCGCTACTCCGTGGAGGTCGCCGCAGACGGCAGCGGCTTTAGCGTGAACGGCCAGGCGTACCGCTGTCTGGTGATGCCCGGCGCCGAATATGCCGGCGAGGCCCTGCTCGACTTTGCCGCGCGCACTGCGGCCGCAGGCGTTGGCGTATATGCCCTGGATAAGCTGCCGAGCAAGCGCTATGACGGCGAAGCTGCCAGCCGCGCGGGCTTTGCCCCCGTGGAGGCCAGCGAGCTTGCACGTGTGCGTGTTGTTGCCACTTCCGAGCTTGCGGGTGTGCTGAGCGCAGCCGGCATGCAGACCGTGTCGTGCACCGAGCCGCAGCCGTGGCTGCGCGCGCTTCGCTACGACCGCGCCGGCGAGAGCTACCTCATGCTGGTAAACGAGCATCCCAAGCAGGGCATTCACACGCATGTTGAGTTCGCAGACGGCGCGCCCGTGCACGGCGTGCGCCTCGATTTGCTCAACGGCAGCGCACCCATCGCCTTTGACGGCACGCTTGAGCTCGCGCCCTACGAGAGCTGCATTGTGGTGCTCGGAGTTTCCGCGCCCGCTGCCGCCGAGCGCGGAAACTCCGATGCCGAGCGTGAGGTCACGCGCGTTGACGGCCCCTGGAACGTCTCCTTTGCAGCGCCCGGCGCCGATACCGCGCACCTGGTCTTTGGCGAGGCCGTCGAGCTTGGCGACCTGCACGATCTTTCCTGCGCCGAATTCCCCGGCAAGGCAGGCACTTTCCGCTACCAGGCAAGCTTTGCCGTTGCTGAGAACCTCACCGGCGCCGCGCTCGACCTGGGCGAGGTCTTTGAGACCGCCACGGTCGCACTTGACGATGTGGACCTGGGCTGCCGCATCTGTCCGCCCTACCGCTTTGAGCTCGGCACCCTTGCCGCCGGCGAGCACACGCTCACAATCGATGTGATCAACACCCTCGACCACGCCATCCCCGACATCTTCGCCCTCACCGAACCCTCCGAGCCCAGCGGCCTGCTCGGCCCCGTGCGCCTGCTTGGCTAACGGCATCGAAGCCCACTTCAATCAAGGCAAAATCCTTGGTTGAATCTAAGTCAGCGAGCGGGTTCCAAGTGCCCCAGGTTGCCACGAAGCAAGGCGGCATAGGGCTTTTGCCCATGCCGTCGAAGCTGAGCGGCAAGATGGGGTGCTTGGGGCCCGCGCAGCGTCAAGCGGTCCGCCGTTCGTTAGAACGGTGGACCATAGAAAGGGCTTGCTCTCCCCAGCCAAGCCGGGCGTTTTGTTTACCGCTATGATTGATACATCGCGATACGAACGCATAGGAGTCATATGGACATCAAGCGCAAAATCACCCAAGGCAAGGAGCTCACCCCCACCGAGCAACAGCTCGGGCAGACGGTTCTTGCCATGGGCGAGGACGTCCGCGGGCTCTCCATTAAGGAATTTGCGCGCCAGGCCAATGTCTCCGTTGCGAGCATCCACCGCTTTTGCAAAAAGCTCGGCCTCGAAGGTTTCAAAGAACTCAAGGTCGAGCTGATGCGCGCAGCCTCGCGCGCAGACTCCGCCCCCGAGGTGGATATCAACTTTCCCTTTGATGCGACCTCCAGCGCCCAGGAGATCTCCGAGCGCATGGCGCGACTGTACGAGACTACGCTTTCCGAGACGCGCGAGATCCTCGACCCGGCACAGCTCGACTACGCCGCCAAGCTTATCTTGCGCGCCGACACCGTGGACATCTACACGGGCTCGCATAACCTGTATCCGGCGGGAATGTTCCGCGATCGCCTGCTTTCCGCCGGTAAGAGCTCGACGTGCTACGACAATATCGAGGCCCAAGTGCGCACGGCGCTCGCCTCGGGCCCCGACCATGTGGCAATCGTCATCTCCTACAGCGGCCTTGCCCCCAACTTCAAGGAGATCTTGCCGATCCTCTGCAGTCGACATGTCCCGGTCATCGTCATCGGCACGCCCTATTGCGCCCGGATTCACCCGGGCTTTGCCGCCTATCTCACGGTGAGCGACCACGAGAGCATGACGCACCGCATTACGCAGTTTGCCAGCCACATCGCCGTGCAATACGTGCTCGATTCGCTCTACAGCAGCTACTTTGCCAAAGATTACGCCCGCTGCTCCGAGTTCCTCGAGCAGTCCTTCCCCTTTACCAGGCTGCCCGGGCTCAAGTAAAACGAGAGAGGATTTTTGGACACTTAAATGACGAGGGTGGATAATCTCCCACTTTGAGCCTGTACACAGGCAAAAAACGGAAGATTATCCACCCTCATTCTGTAGTCCTTACTCGGGCCTTTTTGCCGCTGGTCGCGTTGGAACCGCGCGCTACTGAGCGGGCGAGACCACCAGGAGTGCATCGTGCTCGAAGGGATGCTGGGCCACGCGAACCTCGCCATCGGCATCCTTGACGGGCAGGTTTGCCACGCGCTTGTTCTCTAGGTCAAACGCCACAGCATTCCAGGCGGTGGTGCCGCCCTCGAGTTTGAGCTTGACGGCCGTGGTCCTCGGCAGATAGACCACCACGCGTTCGCCCACGCGCGCCACACGGATGGCCTCGCGCGCATCGTCAAGCAGCTCCTGCGCGGGTTCAACGGCTGCCGACCCATCCGCGCTCGTGGCACCCAGGCCGCGCAGCACGTGCTCGATCAGGCCAAAGTCCCACACGCCCGCAAACTGCAGGCACTCTTGCCAGCGGAACGGCATGTCAAAGCCCTCGCCAAGGACGCTGCCACGGCTCTGAGAGGTCTGCCAGTTCCACACGCCGTGCGCACCGTAGGTAATGCCGGCACTGGCACCGGCCAGAATGCTCGACCAAACACTCGCGCGACAATCCTGCGCGGTAAAACGCCAGTACACGTTGCGGCTCGCGCCCATTTGCTCGTAGCAGGGCTCGGAATTGACCATCGGCTTTTTGGGATACTGCGCGCGAAAATCCTCGGGCAGCTTCCAAGCTTCCTCCTGACCGCTATAGTTGTGGCCGGGCTGGAACATGTAGAAGTCCAAGCGATCGGCAAACTGCTCGGGCAGGGCGCGGTTGCCACGGTTGATATGCATGGTGTGCAAGGACTCGGGAGCCAGCTTGGTGACCTCGTCGAGTGCATCCCCGTAATAGGCGATAGCCTCGTCGGTCTTAAAGTCGGTGTCGCCTGTCACCACATAGACGGGGTCGAACTCGCCCAGGTTCTCGACGACGCGGGCAACGTGGGCGCGAACCTCCTCGCGCGGCATGACCTCGGCACCCAGGCGCTCGGCGATCACGGAGCCCCAGGTACCGGGCACGTAGTTGCACCACATGAGCACGAGCGCCGGGCGAATGCCGTGCTCCACGGCTGCCTGGCACATGCGGCGGGCGCGGTCCCAGTACTCCTGGTTGGGTACGCTCCAATCAAAGTGCACGCCATCCTCGCTCGCGTAGGGCCAAATGCCCAGGTCGGGCAGGCAGCGGTCCCACTGCGGAAGGGTGTTGATCTGCAGCACGTTCATGCCCTGCTCGGCACGGCGGGTCAGGTAGTAGTCCCAATCGTCCTCGGTGATGCTCGTAAAGGCACTCCAACACGTATCGGCAAACCAAAAGAATGGTTTGCCGTCGCAGAGGAACCCGTCCTCACGGGTATTGACGGTCAGTTTTCCCAAGCTCATATGGCACCTTTCTCTTGGGGAGACTTGCTAGGAGGGAGGTAAAGAAGTCGCATGCCGCATTATCACAATAGAGTCTGCGGCTGCAGTTGCTCAGCTCAAATTGAATGCACGCGAAGCACAGGGCCCTTACGTCTCTCCTAAAAAGTCTACAGGAAGGCCCCGCCGGGCTTATGCCAAGCGGGGCCCTGTCGTGTAGGGGGTCTTATTTAGACCAAGGCCGGGGCGACTAGGCCTCCATCTCGGCGAGCTCCTCCTTGGAGAAGCCGGAGACAAAGACGACGGCAGCGGCAATAGCAAAGGAGATTGCCATACCGACGATAGCCCAGACGGTGTTCATCTGGCCACCCTGCAGGTAGTTGGTGAAGACCAGGAAGTTGGAGGCACCGCCTGCGAGGTAATAGGTAACGCCCATGAGGCCCGAGAACACAGCGCCGATGGCACCGCCGATGAACATGCCGAGCGTGGTGCGGCGGAAGCGCATGAGGATACCGAAGAGCGCGGGCTCGGTGACGCCGCCGGCGATGGCGGAGATGACGTAACCCAGGGCAAGACCCTTCTCGTCGGGGTTCTTCATCTTGAGGAAGGCACCAAAGGCGCAGCCCCAGACAGCGGCCATAGCGCAGTTGGTGGAAACGAAGACGAAGGGATCGTAGCCGGCAGCGATGATCTGAACCTGAGCGAGCAGGATGACGGGCATGTGCATACCGCAGACCACGAAGAGCTGCCAGAAGGCGCCGAGGACGGCCATGACGAGCAGGATACCGATGCCACCCATGTCAGCGAGACCGAAGAGGGCGTTAGCGATGAGGCTGCCGATCTCGTTGCCGAGCGGGGCGAGGACGATGAAGGCGATGGGGATGGTAACGATCATGGTGCAGAACGGCGTGAAGACCGTGGAGAGCACGTCGGGCATGACCTTCTTAAAGAACTTCTCGACGAAGTAGAGGACAGGCACCGAAAGGATAATCGGCAGGACGGACTGCTGATAGTTGGCAGCGGCGATCTGAATGCCGTAGACGGAGATGATTCCGCCGCCATCCTGGGTCGCGACACTCACGACGGACGGGGCCATGAGGGCGCCGCCGAGGAGCATGCCCAGAACCGGGGAGGCGCCGAGCTTCTTAGCGGCGGCATAGCCCAGGTAGATGGGGATAAAGGTGAACGTGGCCTCGTACAGGGTGGTGTAGAGGAACGTGTAGGTCGGATCGGTGTCAGAGAGAACGCCGAGCATGGTGGGACCGAGGACCGCAGCGATGGTGCGGAACAGACCGCCGGCCATGAGCAGCGGGATCAGCTGGGTCATGGAGCCCGACAGATAGTCGAGGATGATGTTCGGCAGGTTCTTGAGCTCGAACTTCTCCTTGGGAGCATCGAGGTTCTCGTCGACCGCGGCACCCTGCTTGACGCCGGACATGGCGACGAACTCGGCGAGCACCTTGGGCACGTTCTGGCCGATGATGACCTGGAGCTGGCTGCCGGCGAACTGGCAACCCAGAACACCCTTGACCTTCTTGATCTTCTCCACGTCGGCCTTGTTGTTGTCCTTGAGCGTCAGACGCAGACGCGTCATGCAGTTGGTGGCGACGGAAACATTCTCCGCACCGCCCACGAGCTCGAGGACATCGGTGGCAATCTGCTTGTTATCTACTGCCATGGGACCCCTCCCCATATCATCGTGTGCCTACTCGTTTGGGCGTAGGCACGCCTTTGGCTCGGCGACTATAACCCCTTACGGCCACCGAACCCTTGGATACGCTGTCGTAAACAATGTGTTTACTGAACGTTTACGGACTTTAGTTTACACGGAACGTCTAATTTGTGGCAATTTTGCCGTCTGTAGTCCGGTGAACGGTAGGAAATCGGGGGTGAACGTACTTTAACGGTAAGGGATTGTCTATTTGATGCTCTGCTGCTAAATGCCTATTTACGTGGTCTTTTAATTTGGTAAACACCTCTATTCTTTGTTGACCCATCAACAAAAGCCCTGCTAAATGGTGATAAACGAATGTTTAGTAATTTGTTGAGTGTTCATTTTGACCGTTTACCGAGTTCATCTGCCTGTTCTGTAGCTCTGCATTAAACTAAACATGTTTAAGTTGTATTGCCGCTGATGTTTACCACTCGCGGCGCAGAGGAGGCAGCTCATGGAACTCAAATCGTGCACCTACGCAACCGTCACCACGCTGGGAGACTTTGGCCCCTGGATCAGCAAAGTCGTGCTCGACCTGCCGTGCACCGTTCGCGCCAACGATATCGATGCGCGCACCTTCCATATATATGTAGAGCGCCATGAACGCACGGGCGAGATCCTGATGCGCAAAGAGCGCGGCGCCGACCACGCCGCACCTTCCGTAGGCTATGTCGACGTCCTCGCCGCCTATCCGTGCGATGAGTGCGGACGCAAGCTCGCCTTTGGTACCCATGTGGCGCTCGAGATCGCCGAGCAGCGCCTGACCAAGAAGATCGAGGGCAGCGTGATGGGCTCGCGCTTGCTCGACGACCAGCTGCGCATCACGCAGCTCGCGGCCCTTCCCGGCAATGACGGTGACGATCCAACCTGCGGCCTGGTCTTTGACACCTGCCGCGGCGACATCTGTCCCGCGCTCAAGGGCTGGAGCAATGCCACGCAAAAGACCGCCGTCAACGGCATCGCGCTCGAGTACGGCTTCTTTGAGCCCAGCTTTAAGGCCGAGGACTCCGCCTGCTTCAACCCCTTCGCGCCCGAAACGACAGTCGTGCCCCAGAAGGCCCCGCTCGTGGTGTACCTGCACGGCGCTGGCGAGGGCAAGGGCGCTACGCAAGGCGAGGGCGCCACGCGCGCTTATATCGGCAACCGCGTGACGGCCATCAGCCAGGCGCAGATCCAACGCTACTTTGGCGGCTTTGCCTGGGTTCTCGTGCCGCAGTCGCCCACGTTTTGGATGGACAACGGCACTGAGCAGCTCGGCCACTCCAACCAGAGCATCTACTCCCCCGTCATTAAGGCGCTCATCGACGAGTTTGTCGCCGAGCATGCCGACCGCATCGACACCGACCGCATCGTGGTCGCCGGCCTTTCCAACGGCGGCTTTATGACCCTGCGCCTGTGCGCCGACTACCCCGATTTCTTCGCCGCGGGCCTTCCCTGCTGCGCACCGTGGTACAACGCCACGGACGAGGACGTGGCCGCACTCTCCAAGACGCCGCTGTGGTTTACGCACTCCAAGGGCGACGAGCTCGTGTGCCCGCAGCAGACGGTGCTGCCGCTCACGGTGCGCCTGCGTGATGCCGACGCCAACGTGCACCTCACCTACTTTAGCCATGTCGAGGACCTGACCGGCGTGTACCGTGAGGCCGACGGCTCGGCCAAGAAGACGTTCAATCACGGCGTGTGGATTCACCAGTTCAACGACCTGTGTTATCAAGACTTCGACGGGGGCAACGTACTCATCGACGGCGAGCCGGTGGGCTGCTGGGAGTGGTCGGCCAGGGTTTCGAGGTAACCATTCCATCGGGTGCCCCGCCCTTTAGTTTTGTGAACGTCCTCGCGCATGGGCCCGTTCATCCTGCTCCTTCGGAGCATCGGATAAACGGGCCCGCGCTGCGGAATGTTCACAAAACTAAAGGGCGGGGCACCCTGAGTTAACGTTGTTCGAAACGCTGGCCGGGCGCTTCCGGCGGGCCGCTGGGTCGGTGGCGATGTGAGCGTGGGTCCCGTCTTGCCTTGCGCGTAACTGGCTGAAAAAAATCGTGGTTGGAGTTGTTCCTATGTCTCAGAATTTGACTCGGGTGATTGTCACCACCGATATGGAAGTCGATGATATGAACTCTCTGGTTCACTTGGCTCTGTATCTCAATGTGCTCGATGTGCAGGCTGTGGTGTACACGGCTTCGCAATATCACTTTCTTGGCGATGGCGTCCACACGCTGGGCGAGGTGAATCCGCATTGGCGGACCAAAGGCGTGCGCTCCTATACCTGGGACGTCGTTCCGCACGAGCCCGACCCCGAAGCTGGCTCGCTCATGGAGTATCGCCCATTCCCCGAGGGTTGGATCGAAAGCCTGTGGAGCAACGAATATGCCCAGGCCTGGCCGCAGCTCAACGCTAACGCCGCTGCCGCCGGCGAGCCGTCCTTCCCCACGCCCGCTCAGATGATCGAGCGCACCTATATGGGCAACGCCGCCTTCGAGGGCGACGTGCGCGAGGAAACGCCCGGGTCGCGCGTCATCGCCGACGCCATCATGGATGATGACCCCCGCGCGCTGTGGCTGCTCAGCTGGGGCGGTATGAACACTATCGTTCGCGCCCTCATGTCCATCGCCGAACAATGGCAGAACGCACCCGAGTGGCCCGCCGTGCGGCAGCGGATCTATCGGAAGGTGCGCGTGATGGGGGTTGCCGATGGCGTAGGGCAGGACAACTCATGGCTCGACCATGGGCGCGAGCTCTTTCCCGAGCTCATCTTTTGGTGCGTGCCCTATATGTATGGCGGCTATGTCGACGCCAAGATGGCTCAGCCCGATACGCTGCCGCTGTTTAAGGCTCCTTGGCCCGAGCAAAATCTCACGCAGGGCAACGGCCCCCTCATGGCGCGCTATATGCTCTACGGCGACGGTAAGGTCTACGAAAACGAGCCCGAACGCTTTCAGTTTGGCAAGCATGCTCGTCTGGATTGGGGTCTAGAAGGCATACCCGCGATGCAGTTTGAGCGCGGCGACTTTATGGCCGAAGGCGACAGCATGACCTATATTCCGCTGCTGCCGTTTGGCCTGCGCGGCATCGATGACCGCGGCTTCGATACGTTGCTCGGCCGCATGTTTCTTGATGGGTATCCTGATGCGGACGCACCCGCCGGCCTTGCCGCCATCAGCACGCCCGTAGGCGACAACCCCAATCCCTACCTGCGTGCCTATCAGGAAGACTTTGCCGCCCGCGCGCAATGGTGCGCCCATGATCCGGCAGTTTGCTCGCATCCGGCATATGTTGTCGAGGTCACAGCCGACCGCAGCGCTACAGCCGGCGAGCGCGCCACCCTTGCAGCGACCATCGTCGACCCCGACGACAAGGGCTTTGATGCACATTGGGATGTCGCCGTGGACCCGTCGAGCTATGCGGGCGCCCAGGATCTGTCGCTGTGGCAAGAATGCACAGTGGACACCACTTTCGTCGTGCCCGCCGACGCACGGCCCGGTGACCGCTTCGTGCTCACCCTCACCGTGCAGACGCGCGCCGAGCGCCCCTGCAGCCGCTACGCCCAGGTCGCTATCACCGTCGCATAGCAACCGGCGGCCCACATTCGACAAGGAGTGTCCCCAGATGTCGGCACAAAAGGAACGTCCCCAAGTGCCAAAATGACGAGGGTGGATAATCTCCCACTTTGAGCCCGCAAACAGACCAAAAACGGGAGATTATCCACTCTCATTCTGCGGGCACTCATTTAAGTACGTCCCCAATGAGTACCCCCACAGCAGCGGCAACGCCGATGTTTTGGCAACGACAGACACTATGACCCAATCCAGGGGCACGGAAACGACAGGAGCCCCCGC